>WFTY01000278.1 GCA_015485245.1 Anaerolineales bacterium
TATAAGAGACAGGGGCAGCACTAACGACCGGTCGCTGCCGGGCTCCTCCAGCCGTGAGAGCCGTTTTGAATTCGATAAGGATTTACCGGGTACGGGCTTTTTAATCACCATTACGTTTGAGAGCGGTTGTTCGGTTAACGGGAGCAAATGATGCTGTTGCCTAAACCTCGCCGCGAGCGCGGCCAGTCTATGGTCGAAACAGCGCTGTTTTTCTCAGTGCTGCTCATTTTGCTGGTAGGGGTGATTGAGGTCGCTGTGGCGGTTAATGCGTATCTGGTGGTGGTCAACGCGGCGCGCGAAGGAGCGCGTTACGCCGTTAGCGATTTTAACCGCACAAATCTGGAGATCGCTGCTTTCACGAAGGGAAACGCCACGGTGTTAAACCTTAATTCTTCGAACTCTACGATTGTGGTCACGCGGGTGACCACCACAACGGATGGAAGCGGCAACATTACTCTGACGTCGTATACCACAACCTATGAGCCCACGTTGGGAACAGATGCCTCGCGCTTCAATCAAACCAACGTCCTCAACCGCTTGAGCAATGTGACCACCAAGATCGCCGGGGATGATGAATTTGTGATTGTGGAGTTTTTCTATTCTTACCCGTTTTTCCTGGCTCAGGTATCCGTACCGATGTATTCTTACACGGCCATGCGTGTTGTTGGGAATTAAAAATTTAATGGTTGCGAGGTTTGATTAGATGAATAAGCGTAGAACTGAAGCAGGACAGGCGATCGTTTTCTTGTCCATTTTTTTTATGGGGTTGTTGGCGTTAATTGGCTTGGCGACGGACATCGCCCTGATTTACTGGAACCGGGCTGATCTTGCCAGCCGGGCCGATGCGGCGGCTTTGGCAGGGGGAGCGGAGCTGACCAATACTATTAATGCTCAGGCGAAGGCCGAGCAGTACCTGGCGTTGCACAACATCACCTCGTCAAATCACACAATTAACATCACTTTTAAAAAGCTGATTGTTAACAATGACGTGATCCGCGTGGAGCTTGCTCGTCCGGTTTCGATGACGTTTATGCGCTTATTTGGCTTTGACACGATCACCGTCACTGCTGAGGCGGAAGTGCACGCCACCTCCTGGGCGGGGGATCAAAGCTGGTCGATGTTCCGCGGCAACGCTGCGCGCACGGGCTACCAGACTTGCAATGGCCTGGACGCGGGCGTCAGCACGGTACAGTATGCCTTTGGCCATCGCTGGGAAGTCAACGATGGGGCTAACCATCGTTCTACGCCAGCGGCTTATACCGATCAGCGCGCGAACAACCCGATCAACAATGGCAATACCTTCATCGTCGTTGGGTCGAATCAGAATAATGGGGGCGGCAACGGCGACCCCATGGTTACTGGCCCTAAAGTGTATGCTTTTGACGCCGTGAGCGGTAACACGTTATGGACGACTGATCTGGGAACCAAAGTTCGTTCTTCTATTCTGATTGCTGTTGTTCCTGGATTTAACAACGATGATCCGGTTGTTTATCTTAATGGGCACAACGGGCGCACCTATGCGTTGAACGCCCGCACGGGCACAGTGTTGTGGACTTCTTCCAATAATAATGACGATTTTGAGACTGATGATTTGTATCGCTCGTCTCCTGCGCTGGTGGATGGCTATATTTATGTGGCGACCTCTCGGGGCAACGTGTATAAGCTCAACGCCACCACGGGAGCGATCGTGTGGCGCTCGACGCCGTTCCCTGGCGGGTATCCCTATCCCAATGTGAATGTGCCGCAGAACTGGGTGACGACGGGCTGGGGTGCAGCGCCGGGCAACGTGCAGGATTACTGGGGTTACACACAGATCTTTGCCACGCCTAACCTGGTGGATCTGCCGGGGATTGGTAAGGTGCTTTTGCTAATCGCTCATGGCAAGCAAGAATGGGCCTGGAGCGGGACGACGTTTGCCGTGCATTTATTTGCGATCAACGCCAATACGGGAGAACGCTTGTGGGCCAGCGACGCGATGGGCGGAAACAACCGCGATAGCGCCGTGGTAGGCAAGGTGGATACAAATTACGACGGCACGCCGGATACCTGGCGGGCGTTTGTTACCCCGACGGATGGTTTTCTGTACGCTTTTAATATTGTGGATGCCATCAACAGTGGGAACGGTGCCTGGACCTGGATGAAGTACACCGGTTCCAAGCACCACCGGGCGGATGCGGCGCTCTATTGCGATGTCGTCTTTGGCGGCAATGAGACGGGCGCCTGGGCGCTGACCGCGGCCGCGGGCTACTCGATCTGGGATAACACGGATAGCGACGGCGCGGGACCGGATCAGGTTAACCCGGAATACAGTTTGTTTAACTACACCTCCGCTGGCGAGCGCAAAATACCGGGAGGGATTAAGTCCGCTCCTGCGGTCGTGGATGGCATCATGCTGATTGGCGCCAACCAGACCAGCACCGGCGGCAACGGGGGGTCAATGTGGGCGTTAGATACCCGCACCGGGAAAGACCTGGGTCACTGGGACACCACCGATTACAATCCCAGTCTGGGAGTCGGGCTTGGCCCGGCGGGGCCGCCAAGCGGGAACAAGGGCGATGTGCGCTCTGGGGTGATTGTGGCCGATGATTTTAACGCCTACTTCGGCTCGAACGACACCGGCATCTACCAGGTGTATATCACCGCGCTGTTGATCCTGATTAAGTAGCCGCCAGGTTTCTTTTTTTCGCCCTGGATGGTCGGGGGAACTTCGTAGCGTTCTCTCAGGGAATGGTACAATTTCGAGGGCTGCAATGAATCCACTCAAGGCGATGGTCTTATGAATCGAGGCGCTCGAATCCGCAGAATTGTGCTTCTTCTCCTTTCAATCATCCTTATTGGGGGAGGATATTTGGCGTTGATGCGCTCTGGCTTTGCCCCTGCGCTTTCGTTGCAGGCCACGCCTACCCAAACGGCGACGGCAGTCCCGCGCTCCTTCGTTGTGGTCGCTAAGGTGGATATCCCCGAGGGCAGCGTGATTACCCCCGCGCTGGTGGAAACCCGCCCCTGGCCGCAGGATAGTATTCCGGAAGGAACGCTGATTGACCCCACGCGCGCTTTCGACCAGGTGGCGCTTTATGACTTGGCCGCCGGGCAACCTGTTGTGGCCTCGGCGCTGGTGCCGGCGGACGAATACGTTCCACCGACGCCCACACCGATCATTTTGCCGGGGTCGCTGGCCGGGAAGCTGCTGGAACCGGGGCGCGTGGCGCTGGCTTTCCCTGTGGATCGCTACAGCGGCGTGGCGTACGCCTTGCGCCCTGGCGATCACGTGGATGTGCTCATGTCCCTTTTGTTGCTTGATGTTGACCAGGATTTCCAGGCGCGCTTGCCGAACAGCGGGCAGATTCTCGTCTTAACCAGGGATGAAGTCACGGAAGAGTATCATTTTGTCCCTCTCAACACCATGTTCCCGGTTGGGGAGACGACTGCCGATGAGGTGTTGGACCAACTGGTGTATGTGGTTGCCTCTGAAGATCAGCGCCCGCGCCTGGTGACGCAATTGACCATTCAAAACGCGACTGTGTTGGGGGTTGGCGCCTGGCCGATCGAGGAAGGTGTTGCCCTGGCGGGGGTGCCTACATCCACGCCGACGCCACAAGGGGCGGCCACTCCCGTCGGCCCTGCACCAACGCTATCCCCGCCGGATATGATCACGCTATCTGTTTTGCCTCAAGATGCGGTCGCTTTGGAATTTATGCTTTCGATGGGCGCGCAGGTGACGTTTGTGTTACGCGGCCTGGGGGATGATACCGTCTACCAGACCGAACCGATGACCCTGGATTTCATCATGGAGCGTTACGGCGTTCCTGTGCCGGCGAAATTGCCCGTGGTGATCGATTATCCTACGCCGGGCCCGCCCACGCCCACGCCTTCCCCAATCCCGCCGGAAGACTGAGGCGCACACCTCCCCGGATTTTGTCTTTTGTAATTGCAAAGGGGTGACATTCTTCCTGACCATCCTTACAGATGTGTCAGGCTGATTGACATGGGTCATCTTCGGTTGTAGGCTTGTGATATAAGCTTCAATCGAGGTGAGTCTCGTCAGGGGCTCAGTTGTGTATGTGGAGGTTGCTATATGGCTGCACGAAGAACCGAGGCGGGGCAGGCGATGGTTTTTCTTGCAATCTTTTTTGTGGGATTGCTGGCTTTTGTAGGGCTTGCTACCGATATCGCTATGATTTACTGGAACCGGGCGGACCTGGCAAGTCGGGCTGATGCCGCCGCCCTGGCTGGCGGGGCGGAGTTGACCAACACCGCACGGGCACAGGCCAAGGCAGAACAATACCTGGCGCTGCACAACATCACTTCTGCTAACCACAACATTAACATCAGTTTTCGAAAGCTGATCGTTAACAATGATGTGATCACCGTTCAGTTGGAGCGGCAGGTGCCGATGGCGTTCATGCGCCTGTTCGGATTCGACACAGTTGCGGTCACCGCTGAGGCAGAGGTCCACGCCACTTCCTGGGCAGGCGATCAGAGCTGGACGATGTTCCGCGGCAACTCGGCGCGCACTGGTTTTCAACCTTGCAATGGCCTGGATGCTGGGGTTGAGTCGGTGCAGTATGCCTTTGGTCACCGTTGGGAGGTGAACGACGGCGCCAATCACCGCTCGACGCCGGCGACATATCAAGATAAGCGCGCCAATAACCCGATCAACAACGGCAATACTTTCATCGTGGTGGGTTCCAACCAGAACAACAATGGCGGCAATGGGGCGGCGGGAGTCCCCGGCCCGAAAGTGTATGCCTTCGACGCGGTGAGCGGCAATACCCTTTGGACGGTTGACCTGGGAACAAAGGTGCGTTCGTCGCCTTTGATCGCGGTGGTCCCGGGCTTTAACAACGATGACCCAGTGGTGTACCTGGGCGGGCACAATGGGCGCACGTACGCGCTGAACGCGCGCACGGGTGCGGTGTTGTGGACTTCGCCGAATAACAATGACGATTTTGAGTCCGATGGCCTTTATCGCGCCTCTCCGGCGCTGGTGGATGGTTACATCTATGAGGCCACCTCGCGCGGGAATGTGTATAAACTTAATGCCAAGACCGGGGCGATTGTGTGGCGGTCAACGCCGTTTCCATGGTCACACCCTTATCCCAACGCCAACGTGCCAGCAAACTGGGTGACGACCGGCTGGGGCGCGACCCCGGGGAATACCCAGGATTACTGGGGATATACTCAGATCTTTTCAACCCCGAATGTCGTGGACATCCCCGGTGTGGGCAAAGTTGTTTTTGTGATCGCTCACGGCAAACGGGAGTGGGATTGGCCGGGGGCCTCTTTCGCTGTGCACCTGTTTGCTATTAACGCCGACACGGGGGCGCGCCTGTGGGCGAGCGATGCCATGGGGGGCAACAACCGGGATGCGGCGGTGGTTGGTGAGGTCGATACCAATTACGATGGTACTCCCGATACCTGGCGGGCGTTTGTGAATCCAACCGACGGATATCTGTACGCCTTTGATGTGGTCAATGGAATCAACTCAGGGAGCGGCGCCTGGGCGTGGTCGAAGTATACCGGTTATAAAAAACACCGCAGTGATCCTGTGCTCTACTGCGGTGTGGTCTTTGGGGGCAATGAGCGGGCCATGTATGCTCTCACTGCCGCGGGCGGCTATTCGATCTGGGATGACACGGATAGCGACGGCGCCGGGCCGGATCAGGCGAACCCGGATTACAACCTCACTGATTACACCAGTTGGGGCGAACGCAAGATCCCTGGTGGCGTCAAATCAGCGCCTGCGCTGGTGGATGGCATCATTCTGGTGGGCGCGAACAAAACCAGCACCGGCGGCACAGGTGGATCGATGTGGGCTTTGGACGCCCGCACTGGCCGCGACCTGGGTCACTGGAACACCACGGATTACAACCCCGCCTCGGGCAATGGCTTGGGCCCGGCGGGGCCCCCCAGCGGAAATAACGGTGATGTGCGCTCGGGTGTGGTCGTCGCCGAGGATTTTAACGCTTATTTTGGCTCCAATGACAGCGGTATCTATCAGGTGATCATCACTGCGGTGTTGATCTTGATTAAGTGATCGGAAAATGCCGCCGTAGGCTGCGCATCATGCACCAGTGTAACAAGGATCAGAATGCCCAAAGCTTTGTCGAGCTGGCATTGATCTTGCCGGTGTTGTTGATGTTAAGTGCCGGCTTGGTGGAAATCGGTTTTTATGTCTACTCCTATTTGACTTTACTGGACCTGACGCGCGAGGCGGCTCGCTTTGCCTCGCTACGCGATCCCTTCACGCTGGATGTTGATGGTGGCACGCTGCCCGACGACGCCTGCAGCGACTCGGTTCTGCATTATTACTTCGACACCGCTTGTATTATCCTTGATCCAGGTTTTAACCCCACATTGCCGTTTGATACCAATATTGACGACATCACTATCTCGGTGCTAACCATTTCGGGAAATGTGGTGACCAACCGCTGGCCTGCTGATGGGGATGGCGTCTGGTCGCTCTCGACAGCCAGCAACGCCTGGGCGGGTTCGGAGAGCTGGACCAAAGACTGCGCAGGCAATGTTGTGCGGAGCGAGCCGTTTTTTACCAACGCGGAGCTTGTCTCGAGGTTTCAGGCTGGCGCCCCGACGAATAAGGGACTGGTGATTGTGGAAGCGTATTATTGTTATCACCAGGTGCTTAACCTGCCCCTTCTGTCAGATTTTTTACCCAATCCCATTCGCATGCACGCATATTCGATCATGCCGGCGTTTGAAGCCATCCCTACGCCCACGCCGATCCCATAACGACAGGAAGTGGACGATGGAGCGCGTCACCCGCATTTCGAGGATGTATACGCCTTATCCCCGCCCTGATTTAGAATCGGGCCAGGCCGTTGTCTTGATGACAGTGGCCTTTTTCGCGTTATTGGCCTTTGTCGGCTTGGTGACGGACGTTGGCTCATTGTATGTTTCGTACACGCAGTTAAAGCGGGCCGTCGATGCGGCCGCCGTCGCCGCGGCGAACAACATCAAGAACCCTTCATTGACCTATAGCCAGCGGAAAACCCGCATCACCGAGGCGGCTCGGGAAATGATTGCCCTGCACAACATCGCCAACATCGCCTCGCTGGAGGCCTATACTTGTGATGACGCTAATAAACCGGCCGCATTCGCGGCGATATGTCCCGATATCAGCGCGGGCGAGGACCCGCGCAAGCTGGCTTGGGTGCAGGCCACGCAGAACGCGCCGGTGTACTTCCTCAGCCTGTTTGGCGTTCCCAGCGTGTCGCTGACCACCAGCTCGATCGGCGAGGCGGCCACTGTTGACGTGGTGGTGGTGATCGATACATCCGAATCGATGGGCGAGGCTACGCCAGGCTATGGCCCCGATTTTGATCCTGCTGCCTGCAATGCGGCTAATTCCTGCCAGCCGCTCAAGACGGCCAAGGACGCCGCCAAAGACCTGGTGGATTCGCTTTTCGAGGGGTATGACCGGGTGGCGGTGGTCGGTTTTGATTTCGATGCCACCATGTATTCCAACCTGGAAGATGATTTTGCCGTGGTGAAAAACGCCATTGACAGCATCCCTTTGCACGATGACTTGGATGCCTCGATTGTGCTTTCCTACGGCAATCCCGCTGCTGGTGATATGAACCCCCTCGATGTGGATGCGGATGGGAAGCTGGGGGACTACGACAACGATGATAACGGCGGTGCCGGGTTGGTCAATGATTCGTTTTTGTCCACTTGCACGGGCTGCGGCATCCGGGTGGCGGGCAATATCCTCAAAGCGTACGGACGTATGGACGCGGTTTGGGTGATCGTCTTTCTGGCCGATGGGGCGACCAACGTCAGTGATGTGCCGCCCGAGGTGGACGTTTCCTTCCCCAATGGTTTCTGTGGTGGGGCTTTCAATGCCCGGATGTGGAACAACCCCTGGTGTACGGACAACAATCCCTCCACCCGGCATTGTGGGCCGTACCATAGCGCTGCTAACGAATGTCCCCCTGGGGCTATTTGGGTTGGAGATAACTCGCCGAGCTATGACGTGGACGATTACGCTTTTGATATGGCGGATCAGGTGGCCTTGATGTACTCTACCAACCCCAATGAGCCCATTACGGGGAATGATATTGCCATTTACAGCATTGGTTTGGGTAAGGCCTCCGCTGGGGAATACCTCTTGCGTTATATGGCAAACATCGGCGATGATGGCTCGCGCCAGAATGATCCTTGTGCAGGAGTGCCCTCGAAGCAACATTGCGGTAACTATTACTATGCGCCCAACGCTTCGTATCTTTCGCAGATCTTTGAAAGCATTGCTGACCGCATCTACACGCGCATCAGCCAGTAAGAATCCTACAGGTAGAGGCCGAGATGAAACACCCTTTTCGTTTCCTACGCTCAAGAATCCACGGTCAGGCGATAACAGAGTTTGTCATTGCCTTGCCGGTGTTGCTCTTGCTTTTATTTGGGACGATTGAGTTTGGACGTCTGACATTCTCGTGGATGGCGGTGCAGAATGCGGCGCGTTTGGGACTACGCTATGCGGTCACGGGGCAGTTTGATGTGCAGTATTGTGACGAGGCAGCAGCTGCGCTCAGCGCAGAATTGGGCGTCAATTATGTGGCCGCGGATCTGGCAGATGGCAAAGCGAATTGCGATGTTCCCGATTCGTATGGCGACAACGCGGAAGAGCTTTCCGCCGATCTGGTGGATTGGGCGCGTTTGCCCTCAATTCGGGATGCGGCGCGCGCCGGGGGCGCAGGCCTATATATCCAAGAATCTGCTTTGGGAGATTATCTGGCCTTTTTGACTTCACACTTGTTTTCGGATGTTGGCTCCACCAACACGCCGGGCTATTTTCATGTCACCATTTGCAGCAATCGCTATATCTATGATGAAAGCAATTACGCCATTCCGGTGTGTGTCCAGCCGGGCAGCGGCCAATTGATGGATAACGCTGGCTTGCCTGGTGACCGGGTGCGTGTGGTGGTGACTTATCGCCATCCGATGATCTTGCCGTTTGTCTCATCCATCTGGCAGACCTTGCCGCTGGATGGGTGGCGCGAGGGCGTGGTGGAGCGTTTTCGCACCTCGCGCGTGGTCAGCGTGGCGGGGGGCATCACCGCGGCCCCTACGTGGACGTTGACTCCCACCATTACCGATACGCCTACTGTGACCAACACCCCCAGTGCCACACCGACGGCCTCCAGCACGCCGGTGCCGACGGCGACGCTCACGCCCACCCCGGTTGACTGCTCGGCGTACACGATGAGTGATTTTCAATTCCGCAGATATGCTCAGATTCGCATGTATGTGAACAACAACTCAGGCGGCGACGTCCAGGTCACGCGGTTGTACCTGGACTGGGCCAATGCCGAAATTTCCTATGCCTTTCGCGGGCGAAATCTGAACAACGACTGGTTCCGTTGGAACGGCGCCTACGCCTGGGGCGGCGGCAACGGCGGAGCGCGCGATTATGATGCACCTACCGACACCAACGCGGATGCAGCCTCAACATGGAATGGGCCCTTGTCCCTGCCTGCCGGGACCCGCGGGCGTTGGGATATCGACTTCGACGGCGACGGCGAGGGCGGCGGGCCGCTCACCGGTTTGACATCGGCAGATTTTGGTGTCCGCGTTGAACTGGATAATGGCTGTGTTCTGGAGCGCGCCGCCCCACCGCCGCAGCCCACGCCCACGCCGAGCTGCGACAACCTGGCGCTAAGTGATCCCTGGTTCTCCGGCGATGATTTCCGCTTGAACATCATCAACGGCAATCCGTTTTACAGTTTCACGCTGGATCGCGTAATCCTGCGCTGGCCGAAAGTGCAAGCGAACACCTATGTGAACTTTTTGCAATTGCGCAACGGTACGACGACTTTCTGGAATGGGAGAGACGAAACGCCCAATCTGGATACAGCCGTGGACCCTGGATGGCAGGGTGGCAATACGACGATCAACCCTGGTTCAACACGCCAGTTCCGCGCCGACTTTAACAACTATGGCGGGTGGAGCGGAGCTTCCCTGGTCGATTTCTATGGTTCGGAGTTTTTCTTCACCGAAGGCTGTCATCTGGTAGTCGGTGGCGGCACGCCGACCCCCTCGCCCACACCGACAGCGACGAACACGCCAACCATCACGCCTACGCCCGATTGCAGCCAGTATAGCATGAGTGGTTTTTCCTTCCAAAACTGGGCGCAGCAATCCATGACTGTGTACAACAATGATGTGGTTAACGCCAACGTCACTCGTATCCAACTGGATTGGGACTACGCCGAGCAACTGGGGGCGGCGATGGGATACAACAACTTTCGCAACGACTGGTTCCGTTGGGGTGGCGCGTATGTGTGGGGCGGCGGCAATGGCAGCACGTATGATTACGATTCCTGGACGGATACCAGCGTCGATTCGCCTTCTACCTGGACCGGGCCGCTGGCGTTCAATGCGGGTAGTTCCTACACCCTTCAGGTAGATTTTGATGGCGATTGGGGTGGCGGAGGCCCCTTGCCAGGTGTGGTCTCGGATGACTTTGGTGTGATTATCGACTTCGACAATGGTTGTCAATTGCGCCGTGATGCTGTGCCGCGCCCGCTGGTCACACTGACGCCGACCAACACGCCAACCCCGACGTATACCCCCACCATCACCAACACGCCGAGTATCACCCCGACGGCGACGGTGACCCCCACTCCGACGAACACGCCTACGCCGACGCGCACGCCTACCCGCACCCCCACGCCGACCATCACCCCAACACCCGATTGTAATGACATCACTGCCTCGGTGCGTATCTCCGGTGACGATATCGTGATGACCGTGACGAATAACAACCCGACGGCGATTTTCCTGACGAATTCGTCCTTCTATTGGGATAAGTACTGGTCGGGGATGTATGTGGATTGGTTCCGCTTCAACGGAACGCAGTACTACAACGGCAACGACTCGACTCCGCCAACGACCAACGTCGCCCCCAGCCCTCCCATCGCGTTGGGTGCTGGCAACACCGCTGAGTGGCGCACCGACTTTGATGGACATGGCGGGACGTTGTATGGCGAGTTTACCGTTCAACTGACTTTTGATGATCGCTGCACGGTCAGCGATACGGTTTCGCGAGCTACTCCTACGCCGACGAACACCTTTACGGTGACGCCTACGCCGAGCAAAACACCCACGCCAACAAGGACGCCCACACCCAGCAAGACGCCCACACCGACAAGGACGCCGACCCCAAGTAAAACGCCTACCCGCACGCCTACCTGGACGGCTTCGCCGACCTCTTTTATCCCTACCGACACGCCAACGCTGACGCCGCAGCCCACACGCACGCCAGCTTGCCCCTTTGACGACCCCGGTTGGCCCTGCCTGACTCCGCCGTGGCCGACGCCAACGCCTTAGCCGCTCACTCGGAGCCAGCGCGCTTGGTAAGGCGCCAGGTGAACAAGTAACTGCTTGCCAGAGGATGAGAAACGCTCGCCGCTCAGCACGTCGGTGCTCTGGGCGGCGTGTTTTTTTATTGGGACGGTGATCGCGCCCGGTGTGATGTTGGTCAGGCAGAGGATGCTCTCTTTCCCCTGGCGCGCGGTGCGTTCCACAGCGAAGACCTGGGGGTGCAGGCGTAGGATGCGCTGTGCGCCCAGGGGATGAAAGGCCGGGTGTTCCCGCCGTAGCCGGAGCAGGTGGGCGTAGCCGGCGAATACCTGGGCGGGCAGCGAGTTGGAGTCCTGTAGCGCCTGTTCCAGGGTTTCCAGTTGCATTTTCTCCCGGTTGATCGTGCGGTAGCGCCCGGTTGCTTCCACGCCTTTGCGCCAGTTGCGCGAGCCGAACAGGCTGTGGAAGTAAATGCCCGGTATGCCGCGCAGCGCCAGCATGATGCTCTGCGAGGCCAGGAAGCGGGCGACGATTTCTGCATTGGTCTCAGTTGGGTTGTCCGGATCTCCCAGCGCGTCGAGGTAGTTGATATTCAGTTCGTAGGGGCTTTGCGAGCCGTCGGAGTTGCTTTTGTAGGAGACGTAGCCGCCCAGCGCCTGCACGCGCCTCAGGATCGCCTGGATCTCCTCCGCGGGCAAGATGTTTTTCGCCGGGGTGATGCCAATGCCGTCGTGGCTGGCGAGGAAGTTGAAGAAGGTGACTTCATCGGATGGCAGCGTCAGCGAGGCAGCCCAGTCGGTGAGCACGGTGGCATCCTGTTGGTGGAAGGCGTGCAGGGTGAGGATGGGCAGGGCGAAGTTGTACACCATCTGGGCTTCGTTATGGCCGTCACCAAAATAGGCGATGTTCTCGCGGTGGGGCACGTTGGTTTCGGTAATCAGGGCGACGCGCGGCGCAGTCATGTCGAGCACGGTGCGCATCAGTTGGATCAGGCGATGGGTGCGCGGCAGATTGGCGCAGGTTGTGCCGATTTCTTTCCACAGGAAGGTGGCGGCGTCCAGGCGGATGAACTCGGCTCCCTGGGCGACGTAGAAGAGCAGGATGGCGATGGCCTCGAGCAAAACCGCGGGGTTGGCGTAGTTCAGGTCAATCTGATCGGCGCTGAACGTCGTCCAGACTAGCTTCTCGCCCGAAGGGGTTTGAAACGGCGTCAGCAACGGAGTAGCCCGCGGGCGAAAGACACTGCTGAGATCCGTCCCCGGCTGGATGACGGTGAAAAATGCCTCGTAGTTCGGGTCTCCTCGGAGGAAGCCCTGAAAGGCCGCGCTTTGGGCTGAGATGTGGTTGATTACCGCGTCGAACATCAAGCGGAAGTCTTCCCCCAGACGGTGGATGTCCTCCCAGTCGCCCAGACGCGGGTCGACCTGACGGTAGTCGATCACCGAGAAACCGTCGTCGGAAGAGTAGGGGAAGAAAGGTAACAAGTGAACCCCGCTGACCACCTCGCGCAGATGTCGCCGCAGGAAGGTAGCCAGCGTGCGTAGCGGCTTTTCCCCTTCCTGCTGGACCATGTCGCCATATGTGATCAGGATGGCGTCTTTCGCGTCAACGCGCTCGCCCCCGTTGCCCTGGGTAAGGCCGGGATGCCGGGCGCGAAACGCTTGAATCTGCGCCAGTAGCCGCGGGAGAACTTTCTTCGCCTGGCTCTCACCGTAGATGAAGACGAGGTGCGCGCGCAGCTTTTCTTCAAAGCCTGTCATTGCAACTGGTTGCCGTTGTCGAAACTTCGCAGAAGTTGTTCCAGGTAGATATAAAGCGCATCGAGCGAGTAGTGTTTCCTGGCAACCCGGAAATTGTGTTCTACAGTTTCTTTGCGCAGGCGCGCGTTGGTCAGCAGGTCAATGGACTGATCGGCAGCCCTTTCGATGACCTCTGGGCGCACCGTGACCAGGCCGTGCTCGTCGTGTCCGCTGAGCTGATCGCCTAGCGAGACCACGCGCAGCCCCTTGTTTTTGATATCTGCCTGGTAGACGGGGTATTCAAACAGCATGATGGGGACTTTGGCGCGCAGGGCTTCCAGCAATTGATTGCCCCATCCTTCCCACAGGCTTGGGTAAGTGATGAAATCGGCTGCTGTGTAGGTATCCCACAGGGAGTAGATCTTCTCGCCGTTGGCGAATTTGCGGCTGTTGTTGACGATTTCCTCGATAAAGATGGCCTCAACGTTGAGCTGTTGGGCTTTGTAGGCCAGCAGCGCTTTGTAGCGCCCGGTGACGTCGTCCAGCGAATAACCCGCCAGCACGAGGGCGATGCGACTCTCTGCGGTGAAGGCGCGTCCGTTGTACAGGCCGCGTTGCTGCAAGCGCCTGCGCCGTTTGGGGTGGTTAAGTGCGTGGACGAAGTCAACGGCCAGTTCGATGCCTTTGCGGGAGACGATGCGTGTTGCCTGAAGGACGAGGACGTCGTTGGGCTTTAGGCCGATGCGAGCGCGCAGGTCGCGATTGTAATCGTCGACTTTCCAGTCCGGCGCTTCGAAATCGAAAACGTTGGGTACGATGGTAGCGTTGATCCCTTTGCGTTCGAAGAGTTCTCGCTGTGCCAGCGAGTTGATGACCACATGGCGGGTGAAGGGGTGACGCGGGGGCAGGTATTTTTCGCTCAGTTCCACCGCGGAGGCATTGGTCAGGGCGAAGCCCTCGGGGCGCTCAAAGTAGAAGTCGTGGTGGTGTGCTAACGTGTGGAGGCGGTAGGAGCGCATCACGCGGGCCAGGGCGATCGCCACTGCCGGATTCATCGCCACCGAAAGCACATTTTGCGGGATCAGCAGGTCGATAGGCTGGGCATCCAGGTAGGCGCGCAACTTCTGCTCGATGGCTTCTGCCAGGCGGTAGAGCTCGCTGCGATAGACGGTTTCATCGGGGTAGTCGCTCAGCGCTTTGAAGGTGTTGTGGTTGAGCAGCCGGGCATCGGGGCGGTGATGGTACATTTCCTCGATCACGGTTTCGGGATGGTGATCGAACTTTCCGGCGATGTAATGCGTGCGGTGGCCCATCTCTTCCAGTACGCGCCGCCATTTATTCATCTCCAGCGAAACGCCATCCGTGAAGTTGGCGATGTAGTGGATGAAAGCAATATTTTTCGGCATGGTTGTCGTCGGCGATGGCTGTAGAAGATGCAGCAACCCCCAGGCCGCTCCGGCTGGTGGTTTGTTCCCATCGCAGTGGGGGATTTTAGCCTTTAACCCCCCCAGCCGTCAATCCCTCTTCCAGAAAACGCTCCATGGCCAGGAAGAGCAGTACGATGGGGATGGTCATGATGGTGGACGCGGCCATGACCACGTGTGGCCTGGGGCTGGGGTCGTTGAAGATGGTGTTGATCTTGATCGGCATGGTGAACATATTGCGGTCATTGAGGAACACCAGCGCGTAGAGA
>WFTY01000279.1 GCA_015485245.1 Anaerolineales bacterium
GCGCTACGATATCGTGCAGATCTACGCTGTCGAAGAGGCCAGCGGGATGGAATGGTTCCAGATCGGGCCGGACGAGTGGATCGAGGCCCGCCAGATCGGTCGCGTGGCGATCAATCCCACCCCCCCCGAGGGCGTGGAGGGTGACCGCTGGATCGAGGTCAACCTGAAAGAGCAAACCCTGGCGGTGTACGAAGAGGGCGAGCTGATCTTCGCCACGCTGGTCTCCACCGGCGTTCCCGGCGCCTGGACCCAGCCGGGAGCCTTCCAGATTTACCTGGCCAAAGAGACCGAGACCATGAGCGGGGCCTTCACCGCCGACCGCTCCGACTATTATTACCTCGAAGACGTGCCCTGGACGATGTACTTCGACCAGGCGCGCGCCCTGCACGGCACCTACTGGCACAACGGATTCGGCGTGCCGCGCTCGCGCGGGTGCGTCAACCTCTCGCCGGGCGACGCCCGCTGGATCTTCAACTGGGCGGAAGAAGGCGATTGGGTATACGTCTGGGATCCCTCCGGGGAAACCCCCACCGACCCGTCGCTGTACGGTGCAGGAGGAGCGTAAGCGCGGTCATGGATAACACAACCGGAACCCTCCCCGTCTCTGCGCGCAAACGCGCATGGAAGATCGCCCTCAACCGGGCGGTCTACCGCCTGAGCGTCCACTGGATGCTGGCTTTCAGCCTGGTGTATGGCCTGTACGTCGGCCTGCCATTCCTGGCCCCGGTCTTCATGCAACTTGGCTGGAGCGGCGCGGGCAAATTGATCTACCTCGGATACTCCGTCGTCTGCCATCAAATGCCCCAACGCTCGTTCTTCTTGTTCGGGCCTCAGGCCATGTACTCGCTGGAGCAAATCCAGACCGTCTGGCAGAACACCATCAACCCGCTGGTGCTGCGTCAATACATCGGCGAACCGGCGCTGGGTTGGAAAGTCGCCTGGTCGGATCGCATGGTCTCCATGTATACCAGCGTGCTGATTTTCGCCTGGCTGTGGTATCCGCTGCGCAAAAAGATCAAGCCGCTCCCCTGGTGGGGGTTCCTGCTCTTCCTGATACCCATGGGGATTGACGGCATTACTCACACCGTCAGCGATTTTTACGGCATCGGTCAGGGTTTCCGCTATACCAACGCCTGGCTGGCCGAACTGACGAACTACGCCTTTGCGCCCACGTTCTACGCCGGCGATGCACTGGGATCGTTTAACTCCTGGATGCGTCTGATCACCGGGACTCTCTTCGGCCTGGGGACGGTCTGGTTCGGCTTCCCCTACCTGGAAATGGCATTTCAAGACACCGCCAGGGTCATTCGGGATAAATTCCAACGCGCCGGGCTGCCGCTATGAAAAAGAGCTGGTCAAAGGACAGCCGCGTCTGGTTGGGGATTCTCTTGCTCCTTCTCCTGCTCGGAGGGATTCTGCTCAACCGAGGAGGGGCTGTCCCCGAGGAAGCATACGGCGTCACCATCAACGGCGTTACCGTGCCCCCTGTGCCAACCCTGAACCCCGATCAGGTAGCTCAGGGGCAACAGCTCTATGCCAACTATTGCAGCAGCTGCCATGGGGCCAATCTGGAAGGTCAACCCAACTGGAAGCAACCCCTCCCCGATGGCAAGCTGCTCCCTCCACCCCACGACAGCAACGGGCACACCTGGCATCATCCAGACGATCTGCTATTACAAATCATCGCCAACGGCGGCGACCCGGCCATCTCCACCATGCCGGCGTTCAGGGATACGCTCTCGGACGCCGAAATGCGCGCGGTGCTGGCGTTCATCAAAACCTCCTGGGGGCGAGAGGAGCGCGAATTCCAGTGGTGGGTTTCCTCACGTCAGGCACCCTAACGTCCAAAACCTTTACACAACCTTCAAATTGGCTTCATTGCTCCTTCAAACAAAGCATTTATCCTATAGGCAACTTCAAACCACTTCCGGCAACCTGCTTCCGGAAAGATGACACAGAAGGAGCCAAACCATGAAGAAAACAATCTTGATTGCCGCATTGTTGACCATCGCCGTGCTGGCGGTTGGCGTAACGGGGATCGCCTACGCCCACAGCCCCTATCCCGGCACACCGGACGGCGCGCCCGTTCCCTATAGCCCGATGGGCGGCTACAGCATGATGGGTGGGTATGGCATGATGGGCGGCTACGGCATGTACGGCGAAGAGGGCCCAATGCACGATGCCATGATCGCCGCAGTGGCCGAGGCGCTTGACCTCGCCCCAGAGGAAATTGAAGCCCGCCACGACGCCGGTGAAACCATCTGGGATATCGCCGCCGCGCAGGGCCTCACGGACGAAGATATCCGCGACCTGATGTTCACCGCCCACGACAGCGCGCTGGAACAGGCCGTCGCCGAAGGCTGGCTGACCGCCGAGCAGGCCGAGTGGATGGACGCCCACATGG
>WFTY01000280.1 GCA_015485245.1 Anaerolineales bacterium
CTCCATGATATCCGGATCACCTTTTTCCACCCCCAATGCCAGCGCTGGCGCGCCGTCGGTAATCAGGTTAAGCCACAACAGTTGAATCGCCGTCAACGGGGAAGGCAGGCCCATCAACGTTGCCAGGAAAATGATCGCGATCTCCGCCATGTTGCACGAGAGCAGATAATACACAAACTTGCGGATATTGCTATAGATCACCCGCCCCTGTTCCACTGCGGCCACGATGCTGGCGTAGTTATCGTCGGTGAGCACCATATCGGCAGCCTCTTTGGTCACATCCGTGCCGGTGATCCCCATCGCCACGCCGATATCCGCCTGCTTGATCGAAGGAGCATCATTGACGCCGTCGCCCGTCATGGCAACCACCTCGCCGTTGGCGCGCAGCGCCTGCACAATGCTCATCTTGTGCTGCGGCGAAACGCGTGCAAACACATCGGTGCGCTTCACTTCACGCTGCAAGACAGCCGCGTCCATTTGCTCCAGCTCCGCCCCGGTGAGAACCTGATGCCCCTCTTGCAGCAGGCCAATCTCCGCAGCGATCGCGCGGGCGGTGTTGGGGTAATCCCCGGTAATCATCACCGTGCGGATGCCCGCCTTGCGAGCCGTCGCCAGCGCCGCCGGCACTTCGAGGCGCGGCGGGTCGATCATGCCGATCAGCCCGACGAAGATTAAATCCCGCTCCAGGGACTCATCCAGCGACCAATCCGCCTCGTCCGCCTCCAGACGCGGCATCACGCGATAAGCCACACCCAGCACGCGCAAAGCATCTCTGGTCATCAAATCGTTGGCCGCCAGGATGCGCCGCCGCTGCTCGCCGTCCAGCGGGACGGCTTTATCTTCGCGATTCTGATAATGGGTGCAACGTTGAAGCACCACATCGGGCGCCCCCTTCTCAGCGACCACGTACCACTGACGTTGCCTGTCGTCGTAGAAGGGCGAGAGATCATCCGGATGTGGGGCGCGCACGGTGTGCACCGTGACCATGCGTTTGCGCTCCGAATCAAAGGGTATCTCTCGCACGCGCGGATAAGCCTGATGCAGCGGATCAGGCATCGCCCCCGCTTTAGCAGCGGCGACCAGTAATGCCCCCTCGGTGGGATCTCCGACCACTCGATAGACCGTCTCGCCGTTCTCATCCTCTCGTGCTTCCAGCACGGCATCGTTGTTCAAAGCGCCAATCCACAAAGTCGTCAAAATGGCCGGGTAATCGTTGATATCCACAGGACGGCCGTCGCGCAGGAACTCGCCGTGAGGCGTATAACCACTGCCGGTGACCTCAATGAATTCCCCATCCGCAGCCACACGGGTGACGGTCATCTCGTTCTGCGTCAGCGTGCCAGTCTTATCCGAACAAATCACTGTCGCTGAGCCAAGCGTCTCCACAGAAGAAAGACGGCGGATCAGCGCGTGGCGCTTGATCATCTCACGCATCCCCAGCGCCAGGCTGATAGTCACCACCGCGGGCAGCCCCTCGGGGACCGCCGCAATCGCCAGGCTGACGGCGATGATGAACATCTCCAGCGGCGGGGTGCCGCGCAGCCAACCCAGCACAAACACCAAAGCGCTCACAATCAACGCCGCCCAGCCCAGGGTGCGCCCCAACTGATCGAGGCGTTTTTGCAGCGGCGTCGGCTCCAGCTCCACCGATTGGAGCATCTCAGCGATGTGTCCGATTTGCGTCTGCATGCCGGTAGCAACCACAACCCCCGTCCCGCGGCCATAGGCCACAAGCGTGCCCATGAAGGCGATGTTCTTTCGATCTCCGAGGGGCGTATCCGCAGGGAAGACGCGCTGCGCCTCTTTGCGCACGGAGAAAGACTCCCCCGTCAGCGAGGCCTCATCCACCCGCAGGTTGACCGCCTCAACCAGACGCACATCCGCGGGGATGAAGTTCCCCACCTCGAGGTAGACAATATCCCCTGGCACGACCTCCCGCCCCGGCACACTGACACGCCGCCCATCTCGCAACACATGCGCCTCGGGAGCAGCAAGCTCTTGTAAAGCCGCCAGCGCTTTCTCCGCCCGCCGCTCTTGCAGCACCCCGAGAGCCGCGTTCAGCACCACAATCGCCATGATTGCCGCCGCCTCCACCCAGTCACCCAGCAAAGCTGAAATCACCGCCGCCACGATCAAGAGCAACACCACAAAATCGTTGAACTGCGCCCACAACAACTGCCAAAGCGTGGTGGGCGGCGCCTCGCGCAGTTTGTTGAGGCCAAATCGCTCCAGGCGAGCGACGGCCTGCTCACTCGTCAGGCCGGTCTCCAGAGAAACCCCCAGGCGTTCCAACGTCTTCGCAGGGCTCAACGTATGCCAGCGGATCTCCTCACGCGGCACAGGCAGCTCGGCGGGTTTGTTCATAAAAACTCCTTGGGAAAAACGGGTAAAATCACCGCCCGGATTATACCGCGAGAGCCAACGTGGATATTCGGGCAGAATGTCACTTTTCCGATCCCTGGGGGAATGCTATAATCTGCCCGCCTTCTGGAGAGACGCATATTTATGGAAGCAACCAGCTCCAGAAGCGCCCGGTTCATCAACTCGCCTTCCAGGGAGGCGCGCGAGCGAAGGGGAAACTTCTTCTTTGCGGCCCCCTGCAGGCAGAAACGAACACTTTTCACACGAATAACACAAGGAGCACCCCATGAGCTACACCATCATTGAAGTACCCAAGCGCGGCGAGAAAATCACCATTCAGGGCGGGGAACTGCGCGTCCCCGACCAGCCGATCCTGCCCTTTATCGAGGGCGACGGCACCGGCCGCGACATCTGGCGCGCCTCGGTGCGCGTGTTCGACGCCGCGGTGGAGAAGGCTTACAGCGGCAAGCGCAAAATCCACTGGATGGAAGTCTACGCCGGCGAAAAAGCATTCCACAAATTCGGCGACTGGCTGCCCGAAGAGACCGTCAAAGCGTTTCGCGAGTTCCTGGTGGGCATCAAAGGCCCGCTGACTACGCCGGTCGGCGGCGGCATCCGTTCGCTCAACGTCGCCCTGCGCAAATACCTCGACCTGTACGTCTGCCAGCGCCCGGTCAAATACGTCGATGGCATCCCTTCCCCGGTCAAGCACCCCGAATATGTTGATATGGTTATCTTCCGCGAAAACACGGAAGACATCTACGCGGGCATCGAATTTGAGCACGGCAGCGCAGCCAACCAGCAGTTCAAAGCCATCTTCAAAGAACACTTCCCCGAAGAATTCGCCAAGATGCGCTTCCCTGATACCGCCGGCATCGGCCTCAAACCGGTCTCTAAAGAGGGCACCGAACGTCTGGTGCGGGCGGCGATCAAATGGGCGCTGGCCAACGGGCGCAAGCGTCTCAGCCTGGTGCACAAAGGCAACATCATGAAATTCACCGAAGGCGCTTTCCGCAACTGGGGCTATGAGCTGGCCAAACGCGAGTTCCGCAATCAGATTGTGACTGAGCGCGAGTCGTGGATTCTGGGCAACAAGGAAGCCAACCCAGAGTTGAGCGACGAGGAAAACGCCCGCATGATCGAACCCGGCTTTGAGATGCTCGCCCCCGATAAACAGCAGGAGGTCATCCAGGAAGTGCGCGACGCCCTGGCGCTCTGGCCGACCCATGGCGAAGGCAAATGGAAGACAAAACTGCTCATCAAAGACACCATCGCCGATATCGTCTTCCAGCAAACCATTACCCGCGCCAAAGAGTTCGACGTGATCGCCACCATGAACCTGAACGGCGATTACCTCTCCGACGCGCTGGCCGCACAGATCGGCGGCATGGGCATCGCTCCCGGCGCCAACATCAACTACGAGACCGGGCACGCTATCTTCGAAGCCACGCACGGTACGGCCCCCAAATACGCCGACCTGGACAAAGTCAACCCCGGATCGGTGATCCTCTCCGGCGAGATGATGTTCCGCTACCTCGGCTGGCACGAAGTCGCCGACCTGATCTGGAAAGGCGTCTCCGGCGCGGTCAAGGCCAAGACAGTGACCTATGATTTCCACCGCCTGATGGATGGAGCCACCTTGCTCAAATGCTCCGAATTCGGCGACGCCATCATCCAGCATATGGATGACTGAGAGATAACGCTTCCCTTCACGCCGCCGCGTCTCTTTTCGCGGCGGCGTTTTTTTATAGAACCGCAGTACTATGCTTTGCCTTCCAGTCGTTTTTGGGGTATGATTAGATGCAGCGTCAGCAGCGCGCCGCTTGCCAATAAAAAACCCACTGGACAGCAAATACTCATGCCCCAATCTCTGCCTCAGAACTATATCTTCCTTTTGATTGGCGGGTTCGCCCTACTGCTGATCGGGCTAGCCGTAGGAGTTTTCCTCTTACGCAACCAGGGGTTGTACCCCGCCCGGAGGAGAAAAAAAGCCCAGCCAACGAGGCGCCACACGCAACCGCGCCCGCTGACCCAACCCATTGGCCTGAGGCGCATTCGCGAGATCTACCAACTGCTCACCAACCTGACCGCCACGCTGAACTACCAGCGGGTGCTGGAACTGGCGCTCGATTCCGGCATCCAGGCTGTTTCCCCGCCCGGCGAACCCGATGGCCAAATGGCGGGGGCGGTTCTGCTGTTCAGCCAAACAGACGAAGGGGTGAGCGACCTCTACGTCGCTGCCGCCCGACGCTTTACCCCACCAGATCTGCAACAGACTTTTCCTGCCGCCGAAGGCCTGTTGCGCGAGGTGGTAGACGAAGGCGGCCCCATACTGGCAAGCAACCCGGCGCAAGACCCGGAGTTGGGGCGCATCTTTGGGTTGCACAGTTGCACCTCGGTGTACTGCATCCCACTGCGTCAGGGCATTGACACCTACGGCGTGATCCTGTTTGCCCACCCGCAAGCGATGTTTTTCAGTTCATCCAACCGCGAAGTGCTCAACCTGATCGCCCACCAGGCGGTCATCTCCATCCAAAACGCCCGCCTGTACCAGGAGCTGGAGCAGGAAAAAGAGCGCATGCTGGAGATTCAGGAAGAGGCGCGCAAAAAACTGGCCCGCGACCTGCACGACGGCCCGACGCAAACCATCGCCGCCATCGCTATGCGCGCCAACTACGCCCGCCGCCTGATGGAGCGCGACCCTAAGGCGGTGCTCAAGGAACTGACCAACATGGAAGACATGGCCCGGCGCACCTCGCAGGAAATCCGGCACATGCTCTTCACCCTGCGCCCACTGGTGCTGGAAACCCAGGGATTGGTCGCCGCCCTGGAGGCCATGGCAGAGAAGATGCGCGAGACCTACAACCAAAATGTGTTACTGGATATTTCGCCGCAGGTGGTTGAACTGCTGGAAATGGATCAACAGGGGGTGATCTTCTATATCGTTGAAGAGGCTGTCAACAACGCACGCAAACACGCCGAAGCGGAACACGTCTGGGTGCACCTGCGCCCCATCCAGAACGACCTGGCTCTGCTGGAGATCCGCGACGACGGCGTTGGATTCGACGTCAAAGCGGTGACCGCATCTTACGAACATCGCAGCAGCCTGGGGATGGTCAACCTGCGCGAACGCAGCGAATTGATTAACGGCATCCTGCACATCGACTCCGCGCCGGGCAACGGGACGCGCGTCCAGGTTGCCATCCCATTAACCGAAGAAGCCGTCGACCGTATCCGCCACAGCGTCTGAACGTATGCCCCATCTCCGCACCTTGCTGCGCCTGCGCTTCGCCGGGCTGGGGGTAGGGGTGTTGATCCTGCTTTGGCTTCCCGTAGAAGACCTGTCTCCCCGCAGCGCGCTCGCCCTGGGCATGCTGCTCAGCGCCTGGCTGGCGGCCCGCGCTTGCATTCAGCAGTCATTCCACTCCCCGCTGTGGATTTGGGCTATCGGCGGCGCGGCAGTGGCTCCCCTCGCCGCTGGCCTGGTCATCTTTAAGAGCGGGCTACACGGCCACGGCATCCCCGATTTCACCCTCGCACAAGTAGCTGCGATTCTTCAGCAAAGCCCCTGGTTCATCCTGGGCGGCCTGCTGGTCGGTGCGGGATTCCGCTTGCATCGCCCGGCCCCGATTTCAGAGGAGTAAAACAAGCCCGTCATGCCACATGCAGCCCACCTTTATTATTTTGAACATCGCGCTGGAAGCGCCGACCTCCCCCCCGTCGTCCTGCTTCACGGGGCAGGGGGGAACTACCTCTCCTGGCCCACACAGATCCGCCGCCTGGATGGACTGCACGTCTACGCCCCGGATCTACCGGGGCACGGCAAGTCTGATGGCCGGGGGCTGCAAACGATTGACGACTACGCCGATCACATCCGCGCCTGGATGGACGTCATTCAACTGCCGCGCGCTGTGCTGGTTGGGCACTCGATGGGCGGCGCCATCGCCCTCTCGCTGGCCGTTCAGCACCCCCAATAT
>WFTY01000281.1 GCA_015485245.1 Anaerolineales bacterium
GGGTTGGGCTGTTCGCCCATTAAAGCGGTACGCGAGCTGGGTTCAGACCGGCGTGAGCCAGGTCGGTCCCTATCTGTCGTGGGCGTTCCAGACTTGACGGGAGTCAACCTTAGTACGAGAGGACTGGGTTGGACCAACCCCTGGTGATCCTGTTGGACTGCTAAGTCCACCGCAGGGTAGCTACGTTGGGCAGGGATAACCGCTGAAAGCATCTAAGCGGGAAGCTCGCCTCAAGATAAGATCCCTCACCAGGTTAACTGGGTAAGACCGCAGGAAGACTACCTGCTTGATAGGCGGCGGGTGTAAGCACAGCAATGTGTTCAGCTAAGCCGTACTAATGGTCGAGGGCTTAACATCGTGGTGCGGAGAACTCAGAACTTTTCGTTCGTCGGATTGCAGCAATATTCGTTGGTAAGTTAACATCTTATGTGAATAAAGTCTCTTTGGTGATTTTAGCGGCGGAGGTACACCCGGTCACATCCCGAACCCGGCAGTTAAGCCCGCCAGCGCCGATGGTACTTGGGGGGCGACCCCCTGGGAGAGTAGGTCATCGCCAAAGAGACTTTTTCTTATTCTCTTTGAGCTATTATAGATGCGCTTTATGGCGCATAACTGGATCTCGCGAATAAAGGAGGTGAGGTACATTGCCGAAGGTAGAACTGCGTTCAGGCGAATCGCAAGAACAACTGCTGCGGCGCTTTCGCAAGAAAGTGGCTAAAAGCGGTGTGTTGAGCGCTGTGCGCCGCAAGCGCTGGCATGTTTCCAAGAGCGAGCTGCGCCGGATTCAACGCAAGAAGGCGATCCGCCGTCGCAAGCGCCTCTCGCGCTCCAAGCGACAGAAAAACTGACCTCACCTTGACGTCAATCGAATACTAAAAAGGATGCTCGCAAACGAGCATCCTTTTTGATTCGCATGAAGACTACCAATGGAACGCGAAGGAAAACTTGGTGAAACTTCGGGCCCTTGTGGTAAGACTCAGTACGACCCCAGCACCTTCATGTAATTGGCGCGCTCAAAAGCGGCCTGGTTGCCGCTGGCCTGCTGGCACAGGCTGCCCTGCATCTGACGGATGGATCCGTACTCGTGCGCTTCCATCCAGGCGACCAGGTCATCGAGCAGGCGGGCGGCGTAGGCCGGGCCGTTCTTCAGTAGCGCCGAGGCGGTCATGGCGACCTTCGCTCCGGCCATCATCGCTTTGAGGATGTCCTCCGCGGTGTGCACCCCGCTGGTCAGGGCGAAATCCACGTCCACCTGATTGTGCAGGATGGCGATCCAGCGCAGAGGGAGCAGCAATTCCGTGGATGTGCTCAGCTTCAGGTTGGGCACCACCTCCAGCGCTTCCAGGTCGAAATCGGGCTGATAGAATCGATTGAACAGCACCAGGCCGTTCGCCCCGGCGTCCGCCATTCGGCGGGCGAAGTGTGGCAGGGCGGTGATGAAGGGGCTGAGCTTGACGGCCAGGGGGATGTTGATCTGGGCGCGCACGTCGCGCACAATGTGCAGGTAGTTGGCCTCCACCGCCGCGCCATCCAGATCCACCTCGGTAGGCAGGTAATACAGATTGAGCTCCAGGGCATCGGCGCCCGCGGCTTCGATCTTTTGGGCGTATTTGATCCACCCTCCGCTGGAGACGCCGTTCAGGCTGCCGATTACAGGGATATTCACCGCGGCTTTGAGCCGTCGGATGTGCTCGACGTACACCTCCGGGCCGAGGCTGTATTTGCCCGCCTCGGGCAGATGGGTGAGCGCTTCGGCAAAGCTGTTGGTATCGCGGCTGAGAAAGCGATCCAGCTCCAGGCTTTCCTGGATGATTTGTTCTTCGAACAGCGAGTGCACCACCACGGCGGCCACGCCAGCCTCTTCCAGTTGGCGGACGGTGTCCACCTTTTCGGAGAGCGGTGAGGCGGAGGCCACCAGCGGATTCTTCAATTCTAGGCCCAGGTAGGTTGTCTTCAGGTCAACCATTGTATCCTCCTGTAAAATGATTGCTGGCTCAGGTTTAATCGACAAGGTGACCGTCACCATGCGAGCGACGGTCACCTTCGAAATGCGAGTTTATTCTCCCTCGCCGTTGAAGTGCATGGCGGCCATCTGCTTGTACAGCTTCCAGCGGACGTTGACGTCTTCCTGGGCCAGTTGCATCAATTTCTGGGCGCGCTCTTCGTTGGTTTGCAGCAACATGCGGTAGCGCGGCTCGTTGTAGGCGAAATCCTTGAGCGGAATCTTGGGATCACGCGAATCCAGTTGCAGGGGGTTCTTCCCTTCCCCGGCCAGAGCCGGGTTGTAGCGGAAGAGCGGCCACTGGCCTGATTTGACGATCAGGTCTTGCTGATCCAGCCCTTTCTTCAGGTCGTAACCGTGGGCAATGCAAGGGCTATAGGCCAGGATCAAGGAGGGGCCTTCGTAGGCGTCTGCCTCACGGAAGGCTTTCAACGTTTGGGCGTCGCTGGCTCCCATGGCTACCTGAGCGACGTATACATAGCCATACGACATGGCGATCATCCCCAGGTCCTTGCGCGGGGTAGATTTGCCGTTGGCGGCGAATTTCGCCACCGCGGCCAGCGGCGTGGCCTTGGAAGACTGTCCGCCGGTGTTGGAGTACACCTGCGTGTCGAGCACCAGCACGTTGACGTTGCGCCCGGAGGCCAGCACGTGATCGAGGCCGCCGTAGCCAATGTCGTAGGCCCAGCCGTCACCGCCGATGATCCACACGCTCTTCTTGACCAGCACATCCGCCAGGCTGAGCAGGTCGCGCGCTTTGGGGGCGTCCATGTCTTTCAGCTTCTTCTTCAGGATTTCCACGCGCTCGCGCTGGGCCTGAATCCCCGCCTCATCGGATTGGTCCGCGTTGAGCAGGGCTTCCACCAGATCGCCACCGATGCGCCCAGAGAGCTGTTTGAGCAGCTCACGAGCGTACTCGGTCTGTTTGTCGATTGTCAGGCGCATACCCAGCCCGAATTCGGCGTTGTCTTCGAACAGCGAGTTCGACCACGCTGGGCCGCGCCCCTCGGCATTGACCGTGTAGGGGTGGGTGGGCAGGTTGCCGCCATAGATGCTGGAGCAGCCGGTGGCGTTGGCGATAATCATGCGGTCGCCGAAGAGCTGGCTGGCCAGTTTGATGTAAGGCGTCTCGCCGCAACCGGCGCAAGCGCCGGAGAACTCGAATAGCGGCTGCAGGAACTGTGATTCTTTGACCAGGTTGGTTTTGATGCGGGTGCGGTCGAGTTCAGGGAGAGAGAGGAAGAAATCCCAGTTCTCCGCTTCGCTCTCGCGCAGCGGCGGCTGCGGGGCCATGTTGAGCGCCTTGCGTCCGGCTTGGCTCTTGTCTTTCGCTGGGCAGACCTCGACGCAAAGCGTACAGCCGGTGCAGTCCTCCGGGGCGACCTGGATGGTGTAGGCGTAGCTGGGGAACTCTTTGAGTTTGGCGTCGATGTGTTTGAAGGTTGGCGGGGCATTTTCCAGCAGCGCGGGGTCATACGCCTTTTGTCGGATGACCGCGTGCGGGCAGACGAACACGCACTTGCCGCAGCGGATGCACAAATCCGGCTCCCAGACGGGGATTTCCAGGGTGATGTTGCGCTTTTCGTACTGCGTGGTGCCTGCAGGGTAGGTGCCATCAGGAGGGAATACGCTCACCGGGAGCAGATCCCCCTCTCCGGCGATGATGCGCCCTTCCACCTCGCGCACGAATTCCGGCGCGTTCGGAGAGACCGGCGGGCGCATCCCCAGCTTGCTGGTGATCTTTTGGGGAACCCGCACTTTGTGCAGGTGCGCCAACGCTTGATCCACCGCGGCGTAGTTGCGTTGCACCACCGCCTCGCCGCGCTTGCTGTAGGTCTTCTTGATCGCCTTTTTGATCTCTTCGATCGCCCGCTCGCGCGGCAACACGCCGCTGATGGCGAAGAAGCAGGTTTGCATCACGGTGTTGATGCGCCGCCCCATTCCGGCCTGCTGGGCGACCTTGTAGGCGTCGATCACATAGAATTGCAGTTTCTTTTCGATGATCGCTTGCTGCACCTCGCGCGGCAGGTGATCCCACACCTCATCCGGGCCGTAGATGCTGTTGAGCAGGAAGACCGCCCCCGGCATGGCGTATTTGAGCATATCGATCTGCTCCAGGAAGTTGAACTGGTGGCAGGCCACAAAATTCGCCTGGCTGATCAGATAGGGGGCGTTGATCGGTTCCGGGCCGAAACGCAGGTGCGAGACCGTCTTGGCGCCGGATTTTTTCGAGTCGTACACGAAGTAACCCTGGGCGTAGTTGTCGGTCTCCTCGCCGATGATCTTGATCGAGTTCTTGTTCGCCCCGACCGTGCCGTCCGATCCCAGGCCGAAGAAGATCGCTCGCACGGTGTTCTCGCTTTCGATGGAGAAGGCCGGGTCGTATTCGATGCTGCTTTGCGAGATATCGTCGTAGATGCCCACGGTGAAGTGGTTTTTGGGTTTTTCCTTGGCCATCTCATCGTAGATGCCCTTGACCATGGCGGGGGTAAATTCTTTGGAGGAAAGGCCATAACGCCCGCCGATCACTCGCGGGGCGGATTCAAAGGGGGCGATGCCCTCTGTGAGCGCCTCGTTGATGGCGGTGATCACATCTTGATAGAGCGGTTCGCCGGCGGAGCCGGGTTCTTTGGTGCGGTCGAGGGCGGCGATCACCTGCACGGTCGGTGGCAACGCCTGAACGAAGTCTTTGATCGAGAAGGGACGGTAGAGGCGCACGCGCAACACGCCCAGTTTTTCGCCCTGGGTGTTGAGGAACCTGGCTGTCTCTGCCGCAGTTACGCCGCCGGAGCCAATAATTACAAGCACCCGCTCGGCATCCGGCGCGCCCTCATAATCGAAGATGCGGTAGGAGCGACCGGTCAGCTCGGCGAACTGATCCATGTATTTTTGCACGATCTCCGGGCAGGCGGCGTAATAGGGGTTGACCGTCTCGCGCGCCTGGAAGAAGACGTCTGGGTTTTGCGCCGTCCCGCGGATGAAGGGGTGCTCTGGTGAGAGGGCGCGCCCCCGGTGGGCGTGGACGAATTCGTCCTTAATCATCGTCCGGATGACGTCATCGGGGATGAGTTCGATTTTGTTGATCTCGTGGGAGACGCGGAAACCCTCGAAAAAGTGTAGGAAGGGGACGCGTGCTTCCAGCGTGGCTGCCTGGGCGATCAGGGCGAAGTCGTGGGCTTCCTGCACCGAGCTGGAAGCCAGCATAGCCCAGCCGGTGGAGCGGGTGGCCATTACATCGGAATGATCGCCGAAAATTGAAAGCGCCTGCGCCGCAATGGAGCGCGCTGCAATGTGAAAG
>WFTY01000282.1 GCA_015485245.1 Anaerolineales bacterium
ACTCACTCTCGGCAAAAGCACAACAGGAGGACAAACAATGGCAATGGTAAAACAACTCTTGGAGGCCAAAGGCACCGGAACGAACTATACGGTGGACAGCGAGGCAACGGTTCTGGATGCACTCGCCATTATGGCGGAGGCCAACACGGGCGCTGTTATGGTGACGGAAGCTGGAAAGATCATCGGCATCTTCACCGAGCGCGACTACGCCCGCAAGGGAGAACTCCAGGGGCACGCCGCGCAAAGCACCGCGGTTCGGGAATTAATGACCGCGCAAATGGTCACCGCTAAGCCGGACACCACAATAGACCAATGCATGGAGTTGATGAAACGCTACCACATCCGTCACCTGCCGGTGGTGGATCAAGACACGATGGTCGGTATGGTTTCGATGCGAGACGTGGTAGACATTCTGCTGGAAGACCGTGAGAGCACCATCAAAGGGCTGGAAAATTACATCTTCGCAACAGGTTTTGCCACTTAATCATCTCGAAGATTGCCGCAAAGCGCGCGCCAGGCGTGCGAAGCCCGGCCCCATGATAGTGGTGCTTTCGAGCAGATCAAGACCCGCAGCGGAGAGCAGTTCCCGCAGTTGCTCCTCGTCCCAGCGGTGATGCGCGTCGGCGCGCCGCCCCCAGTTGATCAACGTATCCCGCGCCAGACCATCCAGCCCGCGGCGGTCGGCGAAATCCCGCGCCGCGGCTTCGGAGAGCTGCTCCGAGGGGTTGAGCAGGGCGATCTGCCCGCCTGGGCGCAGCAGGCGCGTCATCTGGCGCAGGGCGGCTTCCGGCGCGGGGAGCAGAAAGAGCAGGTTGCTGGCAGTCAGCAGATCGAAGCAGGCAGGGGGGAAAGGCAAAGCATCCACATCGGCCACGGCCACCCGGGGATGCAACGGCGTCGGCTGGAACATCTCCGGGGATAGATCCACCCCCAGGGCACGGCAACCCCGGCGTGCCAGGAGGGCGGGCAGCAACCCTGGCCCACAGCCAACGTCGAGGGCCGCGCACCCTGCCGGGGGTTGAATCCAATCCACAAAACGGACCAGCACGCGCCCCCAACCGGTTTGGGTTTGAAGTTCGAGGAAGTAAGATGAATCGGACGCCAAAGGCATTAGCATAAATTCAGAATTGCGCCGGGGGTCGATAAACGCCACCGACGGCGCAATTCTCGGACAGGTTCTTCGTCATTGGGCAACTTGCCGCCCAGCTACCTTGTTACCCAGCTACCTGTTCATCTCCCAAATGATGCGCAGACCGTCGAGGGTCAGCCAGGGTGCAATTATCTCCAGCACATCGGTTTCGCGGGCGATGATCTCTGCAAGCCCACCAGTAGCGATGACCTTCATCTGCGGGCCGAGTTCGATGCGGAAGCGGGCCACCATGCCCTCTACCAGGCCAACGTAGCCAAAGAGCAGGCCCGATTGCAACGCGTGGGTGGTATTGCGCCCGATGGCGGAGGGCGGACGGGTGAGGTCAACACGCGGCAGTTTGGCGGCGCGGCTGAAGAGGGCTTCGGCGGCGATACCGATGCCGGGGGCGATGGCTCCGCCCAGGTAGTCGCCCTCGGCGGAGATGGCGTCGAAGGTGGTGCCGGTGCCGAAATCCACCACACAGGCCGGGCCGCCGTAGAGATGCTGCACCGCGGCGGCGTCCACGATGCGGTCGGCGCCCACCGAGCGAGGGTTTTCGTAGCGGATGCGCACGCCGGTGCGCACGCCGGCGTCCACCACCAGCGGCTCCTGGCCGAGGTAGTCGCGGCAGGCCTGCACGAGGCGCGGCGTGAGCGGCGGCACCACCGAGGCGATACACACGCCGGTCAATTGATCGGCGTCGCAGCAGCCGTGGCGGATCAGCCCCAGGATTTGCAAACCGTATTCATCCGGCATGCGCTCCAGGTTGGTCGCCATCCGCCAGCGCGGGCCGAGGGTTTCGCCGTCGTACAGGCCAAGGGTGATGTTGGTGTTGCCGATGTCAAGGGCTAAAAGCATGGTTCATTACTAAAAAGTTATCAATCAACCGCGTCTTCCCCACGCGCACGGCCATCGAGAGCAGGGCGCGTTCGACTTCGCCGTCCAGCTCTTGCAAAGTCTCCGGGTGGGCGCAGGAGATGTATTCCAGGTCGGCCAGCGGCTCGGCGTCCACCATATCGCGCACGATGGCGCGCAGGCGGTCGGCATCGCGCTCGCCGGCAGCGAAGGCCTCCGCCGCGGCGGTCAGGGAGCGGTACAGCACGGTGGCGGCCTGACGCTCGTCCGGGTTGAGATAGGTGTTGCGGCTGGACATCGCCAGGCCATCGGGTTCGCGCACAATCGGGCAGACGATGATTTCAACCGGGAAATTGAGGTCTTTGACCATACGCTGGATAACCACGGCCTGCTGGGCGTCTTTCTGGCCGAAGTAGGCCTTCTGCGGCTGCACGCCGTTGAAGAGTTTGGCGACCACGGTGGTCACGCCGCGGAAGTGCGTCGGGCGGCTGGCGCCTTCGAGCACCTGCGTCAGTTCTTCCACCGTGACCCAGGTCTGGAAGCCTTCAGGATACATCACTTCGGGCGTGGGCGTCCACACCAGGTCGACGCCGATTTCTTCCAGCAGACGCAGGTCGCGCTCCAGGTCGCGGGGATATGCGTCCAGGTCTTCGGTGGGCGCGAACTGGGTGGGGTTGACAAAGATGCTGACCACCACGGAGGCGCATTCCTCACGGGCGCGCCGCGCCAGCGAGAGATGCCCTTCGTGCAGGTAGCCCATCGTGGGGACAAAGCCCACGGGTTCGGGGAGTTGCGCGCGAGCGGCGCGAAGTTCGGGGAAAGTAGTTGTTTGGTTCATTGGTTCATCGGTTCGTTGGTTCATCAGTCCGTCGTCATCTGTCGTCTGTCGTCTGCCGTCCCCCGTCCACCAGCGCCTTCACCAACAGCATCACGGTACGGTTGACGGGCACGGGTACGCCGGCCCCCTCACCGTGTCGCGTCACCGCGCCGCAGATGGCGTCGATCTCGGTTGGCGCGCCACGCTGGACGTCTTGTAACATGGAGGAGCGATTGGTCGCGGTGCGCCGGGCGACATCTTCGGCGGCGGCCACGGGGTCATCAAAGGGCAACCGCACGCCTCGCGCGGCGGCGACAGCGGCGGTTTCGCTCGCCAGCGCCGTCATCAACTGGCGCGCCGCGGGGCGAGTCAGCAATTCGCCATTGGGAACACCCAGCAGCGCGGTCAGCGGGTTTATGGCGGCGTTGATCACCAGCTTGCCCCACAACAAGGCGCGCAGATCATCCGCGACCAGCGTTGTGAAGCCCGCCTGCGCCAACAACGCCCGAAAGC
>WFTY01000283.1 GCA_015485245.1 Anaerolineales bacterium
GCGATGGAGAACACCACCAGCAGGGTGCGCACTTTGTTATCCCATAAATCTGAAAGTACTTTTCGCCAACGCGGGCGCATGATTCACTCCGTCAATCGCCAAGTAATCCAAACAAACCGCGGGCCCGCTTGCGAGAGCCGGACCGGCTCTCCGCCAGGCGCTGCTGCACGATGCGAGCGATGGCCTCCTGCGTCAGGGCAGATCGCTCCATCAGCCAGCGAAAATCCTCACGGGGCAGGATCAGCACTTCCACAGGCCCATCTTCCGTGGCACGCACGCTGGCGACCGCCTTGCGGCCACTCACCAGCTCGATTTCACCAAAGAAATCCCCTCGCCCCAGCCGCGAAGCCACCCAGGATTTGGCGCGACGGCTCTTGTGCACCACCTCCACCGCGCCATCTAGAATGATGAAGAAGTGCTCCACTGGCGCCTGCGCCTGCAAGATCACCTCGCCAGGTTGATACGTCTGCCGCCGGGCGCGCTGCTCCACCGCGCGCATCAGCGGATGCGGCAACAACGGCAACGCCTGCGCTACCGCTTCGTTCACAATCTCGCCATCAGTGAGGATCACGGTGCGCGAGGTGCGGCGCGTCATCATGGGATCGTGCGTCACCATGACGATGGTCTTGCCGCGACGGGAAAGCTCGCTGAACAGATCGATGATTTTATCCGAGGCGCGGGTATCCAGGTTGCCGGTGGGCTCATCGGCGACGATGATCGGCGCATCGGTCGCCAGGGCGCGGGCGATGGCCGTGCTCTGCTGTTGACCCGTGGAGACCGCCTGCGGCAGTTTGTGGGCATGTTGCTCCAGGCCAACCATGCGGAGTAACTCCAAGGCGCGCTCCGGGCGTTGGTTGAAATCATACATTCCAACGTAATCCATCGGCAGCATGACGTTCTCCAGCAGGCTGAGCATGGGCAGCAACTGAAAGAACTGGAAGACAATGCCCAGATTGCGCCCGCGCCACAAGGAGCGCTGGCTCTCGTTCATGGCATAAACATCCACACCATCCACGATCACTTTGCCGGAAGTGGGATGATCGATGCCGGTGAGCATGTTGAGCAAAGTGGACTTGCCACTGCCCGACTTGCCGATGATGGAAACAAACTCCCCGCGGCGGATCGTTAAGTCGACGCCTTTAAGTACGGTGAATTCACCAGCGGCGTTCTTGAAAGTCTTGACAATGTCGCGCATCTCGATCAGCGTCTCGCCCACTTCCGCGGGTTGCCTGAGGAGATCGTTGTGCTCGCTCATCGGCTCGCCTCCTCCGCCACGGGCTCGGTGACCACTTCACCATCCACGATGCGCACATAGCGGGTGAAGCGCGGCATCAGGCCGTGGTCGTGCGTCACCATGATGATCGTCTTCCCTTCAGCGACCAGCTGCTCAAAAAAGTCGAAGATGTGATCGGCAGTGACAGAATCCAGGCTGCCGGTGGGTTCATCCGCCACGATGATGGGAGGGTCATTGGCCAGGGCACGGGCAATGGCGACGCGCTGCTGCTGCCCGCCAGAGATAAACGCCGGCGGCTTGAAAGCGTGGTCTTCCAGCTCCACGCGGCGCAACAACTCCAACGCCCGTTCGCGGCTCTTGCGCGGGTGATAAAACCCGCACAAATCCATGGGCAGCATCACGTTTTGCAGCAACGTCAACATGGGCAACAACTGAAAAGACTGGTACACCACGCCAATGGTGCGCCCACGCCACAAAGCCAGCTCGTTCTCGCTCAGGGTGTGCACCGAGACGCTTTGCCCCCCCGCGTGGATGAGCACCTCGCCGCTGGTCAGACGGTCGACGCCGGTAATCATATTCATCAACGTGGATTTGCCGGCCCCGGATTTCCCTAAGATGCCAAAGAACTCTCCCGGATAGATATCCAGGGTGATTCCCTTTAAGGCTTCATAATCACCCGCGGGGCTGGAATACACCTTCACCACGTTGCGTAATTCGATAATCGGCTGGCTCATCAGTTTATTGGTTTCTCAATGTATTGATTCACTGGTTGATAGCAGGGCGCATGATGAGGGCGGCAAAAATTTCGCCCATCCGCCCCACCGGGTAAGGCTTGTCGTTCTCCAACCACCAGTGCATCAAGGCAAAGGTGGCATAGATCACATGATTGGCGATGACAGAGGTAGGAATATCACCGGGAGGGAAACGCCCAAAAAAGGTCTCGGCGTACTCCCGAGCGTGGCGGATCACCGGCTGCAGGCAAAAACGCACACTATCCTGCAAGAGCAACACGCGGAAGATGGGTTCGTGCGCTTGCAGATAATCAAACAGAATGCGCCCGTTTTCCACCGAGTAGGCGAAGAAATCCCGCGGAAGCGCCTCGACGGCCGGAAAGCGAAATAGTTTTTCCAGCTCATCCAACTGCGTCTGCGCCACATGACGCAACAGGTCATCCAGGCCAGCATAATGGCGAAAATAAGTACGATAGCCGATGTCGGCGCGGGCGGTGACATCCTGGATGGTGATGTTTTCAAAGCCGCGCTCCAACGCGAGTTGAATCAACGCGTCGCCGAGGAGTTTTTGCGTTCTGCGAATGCGGCGGTCGGTTTTGTTCATTGTGGCAATCTATGTGAGTTATGACCTTTTATCTGCCTTAATATACCATGTGTGCCATAGATGCACAAGCCACACTGCAGAAAGCAAAATGCAGAATCCGAAGCCTCGAATTCTGCATCTTGCCTTCTGAGGGGTTGTCTTTGGGAGTTACAGCATATTTCGCAGCACGGTGTGCAAA
>WFTY01000284.1 GCA_015485245.1 Anaerolineales bacterium
TTTCATCGTTGCTCCTCCAGGGGGGTGCCTGAACCCAGGGGGGTGGACATCAGGCGTGGTCTCTGCCGATTTTCCATAGCGCCCAGAAGAACAACCCGAACCCCAGCGGCACGGTGATCAGGTAGCCGATCACATTGCTGGGGATTTGCCATCCGGTCGCTGCCCAGAGGGTGTACTCTATTGCCGCTATCAGGGGGAGAGCCAGCCACGCCAATAGATTGGCCAGGCGCGGTTTGCCGTCCAGGGCATCAAGCAAGTCGGGCGCGCTTGTTAATCTGGCATTGCGGCGCAGCGCCCACCAGCAAACGCTCAACAAGAGCGGCAGCAAGATGAGCGCGATCGGCATGGCGGAGGCGGTGTTGAGCACAAACCAGCCCAGGAAGAGCGCGCCTGCCAGCGTCAACCCGCCGCGGCGCGGCTGGAATGCAGGCAGTCCGATTTCTCCCATAACCCAATAAGCCGCCAGCAACAGCCCGACCGTGACGAAGGCGAAGATGACGAACCAGGCCGGATGCAAAGGGATGATCTGCGCGGGCCAGACCGCCCAGAAGCCCCACAGCAGGCCGGTCAGCGCGGCGGCGCGCAGGTTGAAGGTAAAGGGCTTTTGGCGCAGCCACCTCTGGATAAAGAACCACCCCAATAGCAAGTCGATGGGCATGTGCCAGGCCAGGCTGGTGAAACTGAGCGACCAGGGCAGGTTTTCGTAGGTGGTCGCTACAACCCCGCCTTCCAACATCCAGCCATACGCCGCGCCGACGATCAGCAGCGCGGGGAGATCCGCCACGCGGTAGCGGCGGATGAGCGCCATGACGAGATAGGCTATCAAGGTGTAGATGCCCCACAGCAGGAGCAAATCGAACGCTGTGGGCGTCGGCGCGCCGGGCTCGTTCAGCTGGCCGTAGAACAGGAACTCGGAATAGAAAGTCAGGATGTAGCCGCTGCTCAGGGCGAGGGCGAGGTTGCGCAAGGTAGTTTTCATGGATGCGTTCCTTGCCTGTCCTGAGCGATGAGTGGTTGATTCTCTCGGCGCGTCAGTGTCTCCCACGTGGAGCGAAAGAATGTCCAGATTTCAAAGGCGCTGCCCGCCAGCCAACTGACGACCACAATCTCCCCCGCCACGCCGCCGAGGGCGCTCTCCACCAACGGCAGCGCGACGACAAAGGTCAACCCCGCGCCCAGCAAGGCTTTGGCGGATGGGAATGGCGGGGGCGCGCCCCGGTACTCGCGGACGTGGCGGAAGCGCCGCAGCGCCCGCACCAGCAGCGCAATCGCCAGCGCGTACAGCCCCCAGATGATGACCTGACCAGGCCAGACCGGCGGGATGCGTTCCGGGTAGAGCGCAAAGATGTGGAAAAGGTACATCGCTCCCAGCCAGAGCGCCATGATGCGGAAGGCGCGTTTCCCAGGCAGCAGGTCGCTCAGGGTGTAGGCGTGACCGCGCGTCACACGCCGCCACAGCAGGGTGAGCGTCGTCAGGAAGGCGACCGTGCTCACGCCGGAGAGCAGCGAGGCCGCCGGGTCGGGCGAGTTGATGGACTGGATGAGACTCCCGAAGAGCGCCAACGCCAGCCAGCCCTTCCGCGAGCCGTAGAAGCGGCGCAGGCGCAACGGCAGGCCGCGCAACACATCGCGGGAGGTGGTCAGCAGGCCCTCGGCCAGCGTCAATGGGGTGATGAACGAAAGCCAGGAGTGCCACCACAGAAGCACGAAGACCTCGACGACGGCCACGTCCGCCACGGTGAGCCAGGCTTCCCAGGAAGGCCGCCAGAGCATCTTGGTCATGTACGCCTCGTACAGGCCGAAGAGCAGCCCGGCGAAGACTAGGGTGGCGAAGCGCGGGCGGCTCCCGTAGCGGTAAATCAGTGTAATCAAGATAATGGTATGCAGCCCGTAAAGCGGCCAGACGATGAGTATTCCCCACAGGTTGAAGAAGGGGAACATATCCGAACCGGCGAAGACCTCGGCGAAGAAGGTGGAGTAGGCCGCCAGGATGAGCCAGAAGAAGAGTTTGTGTTTGCGGGGAGGGGGCATTGGTATGTTTCCTTAAGCGCGCTCTAGCACTTCGGCAAGGTGCACCACGCGCTGAGGTTTCCCCTGGCGGTGCAGCCCGCCGCTGAGGTGCATGCGACAGCCGCTATCGGCGGTGACGATGGTCGGCGCAGCGCTGGCTGCGATGTTTTTTATCTTGCGCGCCAGCATCTCGGCGCTGATTTCCGGCATGACCGCCGAGAACACGCCGCCGAAGCCGCAGCACTCCTCGGCGTGGGGCAGTTCCACGATCTGCGCTCCGCGCACATGGGCGAGAAGTTCCCTGGGCTGGCGGTCAACCCCCAGGCCGCGCAGCAGGTGGCAGGAGGGATGGTAGGCCAGCTTTCCCTCCCAGCGCGCGCCGACGTCCACCACGCCGAGCACGTCCACCAGGTACTCGCTGAACTCGTAGCTGCGCGCCGCCAACGCCTGCGCCCGCGCCAGCCATTGCGGGGCGTCGCGGAAAATCTCCGCGTAACCGTTGCGCAGCATGTGGATGCAGGAGCCAGAGGGAGCGACGATATCCCCCGGGATGGCCTCAAAAACCCGAAGGGTGTGTTCCGCCATCGGGCGCGCCTGTTCCCACAGCCCGGCAGTGTAGGCCGGTTGCCCGCAGCAGGTCTGCCCCTGAGGGAAGTCAACAGAAATTCCCAAACGCCGGAACACGGCGAGCATCGCCTGCCCGCTTTGGGGATAGAACGTATCTGCCAGGCAGGTGATGAAGAGTTGCACGCGGTGGGCCATGCGCCGATTGTATCGCATTTTTGTGACGCAAGAAGCGCCCGCCAGCCTGATGCGTGGTAAGATTAACGCCGCTTGGATCCCCATTTTTGCCAACAGGAGCAGCCGATGGATTTTCGTGCTCAGACGCTTAATAACTTCAGCCTGCCGCGTCGCTTGGGACGTTTGAGCGAGCTGGCCTACAACCTGTGGTGGACCTGGACGCCGGACGCCCAGCGCCTCTTTGCCCGCATTGACCCTGAGCTTTGGGAACAGAGCTATCACAACCCGGTGCAGTTTTTGCGGCAGGTGGCACGCCCTCACCTGAACGCCGTCGCTCAGGATCGTTATTTCTTGGAACTTTACGACCGCACATTGCGCGCTTTTGACCGCTATATGCAGGGCAAATCAACCTGGTTCTTGCAGCACTACGCCGATCAAATCCATCATCCCATTGCTTATTTCTCCACCGAGTTTGGCCTGCACGAGACCCTGCCGATTTACGCCGGAGGGCTGGGCGTGCTTTCCGGCGATCACCTGAAAGAGGCCAGCGATTTGGGGCTTCCTCTGGTGGCGGTGGGTTTCTTGTATACCCGCGGCTATTTTGTGCAACACATCAGCGAAGATGGCTGGCAGGAGGCCCGCTTCCAGCGCCTGCGCTATGAAGACCTGCCGGTTGTCCCGGTGCTGAATGACGACGGCCAACCGTTGACGGTTTCTGTGGCGCTGCCTGGCCGTGAGGTGCTGGCGCGGCTGTGGGAGATTCACGTCGGGCGGGTGCCGTTGTATCTGCTGGATACCGACGTGGATGGCAACACCGATGGTGATCGTGAACTCACCGCGCGCCTTTACACCAGCGATCTGGAGGCGCGCATCTCTCAGGAGATCATTCTGGGGATCGGCGGGGTGCGTGCGTTGCGGGCTTTGGGCTACAACCCCTCGGTTTGGCACATGAACGAGGGGCATTCTGCTTTCATGGGGCTGGAACGCGCCCGCGAGATCGTCGCCGCCGGACATCCGTTCGAAGAAGCGCAGGAAATGGTGCGCGCGGCGACCATCTTTACCACCCACACACCCGTCCCCGCGGGGAGCGACGAATTCCCTCTATGGTTGATGGATAAGTATTTTGCCGCCTTCTGGCCCCAACTGGGATTGGATCGTGAAGCCTTCATCAACATCGCCCGGCGCGAGATGTCGTGGGGCGAGACCTTCAGCATGCCGCTGCTGGCCTTCCGCTTTTCCGGGCGACGCAACGGTGTTTCAGAGCTGCATGGGCAGGTGGCGCGCAAGATGTGGCATTTCCTCTGGCCGGAGCGTTCCGAGAGTGAGGTGCCCATCACCTCGATCACCAACGGGGTGCACACCAGCACATGGCTGGCGCGTCAGTTACACATCCTCTTCCGCCGTTACCTGGGCCGTGACTGGCTGGAGCACCTCGATGATCCGGAGATGTGGGAGGGGGTGGAGAGCATCCCTGATGAGGAGTTGTGGGCGGTACACCGTCACCTCAAACGTAAGCTGGTTTTCTATATCCGCGACCGCGCCCGCCGTCAGTGGATGCGCGGCGGCGTTCATCCGGTACAGGTGATCGCCTCGGGCGTGCTCCTGGACCCTTACGCTCTGACAATCGGTTTTGCCCGCCGCTTTGCCACATATAAGCGCGCCAGCCTGATCCTGCGCGATTTCGACCGCCTGCTGGCGTTGATCAACCAGCCCAATCGCCCGGTGCAGATCATCTTCGCGGGTAAGGCTCACCCCGACGATCATCCTGGCAAGATGTTGATTCAGGAGGTCTATCGGGCGGTCAAAAAGGCGGAGAACGGTGGGCGGCTGGTCTTTCTGGAAGATTATGATATGAACCTGGCGCGCTATCTGGTGCAAGGGGTGGATGTGTGGCTGAATACGCCGCGACGTCCCAATGAGGCCTCTGGCACCTCAGGGCAGAAGGCGGCCCTCAACGGGGTACTCAACTTTTCGGTGCTGGATGGTTGGTGGCGCGAGGGCTTTAACGGCCAGAATGGTTGGGCGATCGGCGACGATGTGGATTTCGATGATCCCACCGTTCAAGATCAACGAGATTACGAGAGCCTGATCTCCACCCTGGAGAACGAGATTGTGCCGTTGTATTACCACCGGGTGGAGAACGGTCTGCCGCGTGAGTGGATTGCTCGCATGAAGGCTTCCATCCGTACGCTGGCACCGCAGTTCAGCATGCGCCGCATGGTGAAGGAGTACACCGAGCGCCTCTATATTCCGGCCATTGCTGAAGGGGAAGAACCGTCTGTGCTTGCAGGAGAACCGGGCTGAGCATCGCGGCTGTCTGGCTTGCTCAATGCGATGCCCCAGCCCATAGATTTTCGGACCGGTGAACGGCCTCTGATCGCAGAGGATCCTCAGGGGGTGGAGTCGGAGGCTATTCCGTAGACGCGCGTTTGGGGGTAGAAATCCTTCCAGCCGAACCAGAACGAGGAGGTGCTTTTGATGGGGCCAAGGCGTTGGCCTGCCAACGGGCCGTCTAGCGCCTCGCCGGTGAATCCGTTCCAGGTAGAGCCAGTCTCCCGATCTTTGAGGGTGACATCACGCGCCAGGTCAAAGGTCAGGGTTTGCCCCTCAAGCTGGCGCTGAAAAACCACGCCGGTGCCGCTGTCGGCGTCGAAGAAGACCAGCACGGGGGTGCCGCCGACTTCATCGTTGACCACCGGCTGGTCGTTGAGCACGCTGAAGGGATAGGCCACGGCTTCTCCGTTGTGCTCCACCCCGACGACGAATTCCTTGACCTGCAGGCGGTCATCTTGGCGCTGCTGGCCGAGTACGCCGCTGCGGTTGGAGAGGTAGTAGTCGGTGTAGGGATCGCGGTTGCCGTAATACCCCTTGCGCAGGGCAACCGTATCGGGATGTTGCGCTTTCCACTCGCTCCAGGTTGTTTGCCAGGAGGGCAGGTATTCCAGCCTTGTGCCTTTCAGGGGGCCTTCTACGGCTTCGCCAAGCAGTTGACTCCACAGGCTGCGCGTCTGGCGGTCGTACATCACCAGCACGTTCATCAGGAGTTTTCCGCTTACTCCAAAGGTATACTCTTCCCCGTTGATTTCTCGGGAATACACGATTCCCGTAAAGCAAAGCGGTCACCAGGTGACGGCGATTTTCACACCGCCGACGGTGTCGTTGACGATCTCGTGCGAGGAGAGGTGCGGGACGGAGTAGGCGCGCGCCTGCCCGTTGAATTCCACGCCGATCACCATCTCGTCGGGGGCGTATTCTTCATCCGCCTGGGCGGCGCTGAGGAATTCAGGGTCGTCAATCGCCGGGATGGCGTCAAAAGGTAGCAGGGTGACGATTTCGTATGCCTGTGCGCCGCCCGTGGTTGGCGCAACGGAGGGGGAAGATGTTTCTGTGGCTGGTGGGGAGCCTGCGGCGGATGCACAGGCAGCGAGGAGAAAACTCAGCCCGGCGATCACAATCAGGGGTGACAGAGAGGTATTCTTCATGCGGCCTCCGGTGTGGTATGGAAGATTTTCTCGCCGGCGCGGATTGGCACCGATAGGCGGTTTTCAAACGGAGTCAACGGGCACGACCAGCGGTCGTTGTACGCGCAATAGGGGTTGTATGCTTGGTTGAAGTCCACCAACAACCTACCGTTGGGCAGGATGTGGGGGTCGAGGTAGCGCCCCGCGGCGTAGGTTTCTGTAGACGCCAGGGAATCCACAAAAGGGATGAAAAAGCCGTGCTGACTCTGATAAACGGTCAGCGCGGCGGGGTGTCCTGCGGCGGAGAAGTGCACTTTCCCAAAGCGGGTGTATTGCTGCTGATCGCCGGTTGAGGTTTGCATCTGGACGGCTTCTTTTTGGGGGAACTCTTCGATTTCGAGTTCAAACCGCAGGGCAGGGTTTTCGGGGAAATAGTCCAGGCCGGTGAAGTGGGCGCGCTGCTCCGCGGTGAGCGGGCTTTGTGGGTGATGGGCGAAGAAATCGTCTTTCTGCGCCCGTTGGGTTTCTAGTTGAGTCATGGCTGCCTCCTGTGATGCTCCCCTGATGCGCTGGTGAAGGCTGTTCTTACCCTTAAACTCAACCGCCCCGTGGGGGAGGCTCCAGTTCCCTTCGGGGCGGATTGAGTGTATGAGGAGAATGCAATTATCATTATATGGTTAAAATTAAGAAGAAGATGAAACTCAGGTAAAAAAAAGCTAAGAGCGTGTGCGGGAATTGCGCCGTCGGTTGAGGTTGTCGAAGCGCGGCGCTGGTTTCGAGAGCCTCAAGCGGCGCCTTTCTAAATTCAATGGATGTCAAGGTGGAGGGCCGACCAGAGTTCTTCTGGCGTGATTGGCCCCGGTCGCAGGACGCGCAGCTCCTGCCCGGTGCAATCCACAACGGTGGAGGGTGAACCGCCGGGGGTTGTACCTCCATCGAGGATCAGGGGGATGTGGCCTCCCAGTTGCGCCAACACTTCCTCAGCCGTGCGAGCGTTTGTCCCTCCAGAGCGGTTAGCCGAGGTGACCGCCAGCGGCCCGCTTGCCTGGAGCAACCCCAGCGTAGGGATGTGATCGGGCTGGCGCACGCCGACGGTGGGTAGAGGCCCCAGGATCGCCGGGAGTTCCGGGTGGCGGGGGATCACCAGCGTCAGCGGGCCAGGCCAGAAATGTCGCGCCAGTTGATGCGCTGTTGGGGGGA
>WFTY01000285.1 GCA_015485245.1 Anaerolineales bacterium
GGGCCCGAAAGCCCCAGGCGGATGGGCGTCCGTCGCAGGTCGCCGCGCCGTTCGGCAGCGAGCATATCGACTTCTTCAAGGCCACCGTTGCTGGTCATCAGAGTCAAACGCAGCCCCGGCCAACGAGCGTCGATCTCGCGCGCTAATCCGGTGAGATAATCTCCCGCCCCCGGCGCCACCCTGGCGTTCCAAACCGTGGTCAAAAAGCGTTCATACTCGCGAAACCGGGGCGACACCTCATGCGAGGCGCATACGAATACATCCGGCGCTTCCTGGCGAACCCATTGTTCTGCCTGACGCTCATGATCAGGAAAGCGATAAGAATGAATGAAGCCGATGGCGATCGCTTTCACACCCGCCGCAGCCAGCCTGCGCGCGGCCTTCCGCACAGCCTGCTCATCCAGCGGGACCACCACCTCTCCCTCAGCGTCAATACGTTCCGGGATAGCCATGCGCCATTTACGAGGGGTGGGGGGATGATGCTGTTGAGGAATCTCCTGCCTGACGGCATAGGTCAGCGGGCGCTCATGCCGTCCAATATGAATCACATCGCGCATGCCACTGCTGGTAATAAACCCCGTCGGAGCACCTTTGCGCTCCAGGAGCATGTTGGTCACCAGCGTAGTGCCATGTAAGAAACGCCCCGGCGCAGCTTTGAGCGCCAGGGCATCAATTGCCATAAGCACCGCCGCGCCGGGGTTTTGAGGGCTCGAAGGAACTTTTGCGGTAAAGATACCATCGTCGGATACAGCGATAGCATCTGTAAACGTTCCACCGATATCGATGCCGATCCTAATGCTTGTTGTCATGGCGCCATCCTATCACTATGCATGCACGCGATTATAGAGGATAGAGGAACAGAAGTCAAATTCAAGCGCTCCAACCTGGCGCCAATTTGGTCTCTAACCGATTTTATTTGACTTCTCTCTGGTTTTGATGTAAGATGGCTTCGTGCCCTCTTTGGAGCAATTTCTTTTCATTCACGCCGGCACGATGTTTTCTCCCCATTCCCATAGCGATACTATATTGAACGAAAAGGAGGTGCACCCGGAAAGACGGCAACATATTTTTCCCTCTATTCGTCAAAACAGCTTACGCATAAAGGAGATGTGAAATGGCTTCTAATGTCTGGACTCTCGAAGAAGGCGAAGTTCGTCGCCCCGGTATCGTTCATGTGGTGATGCTCGCCCTGTTCACAGGCATTGGCATCGTCGTCGGCACCTTTGGTAGCCTGGCGATTCCGCTGGGATTTGTTTCTGCCTTTTGGCCTGGGCAGGCAGTCCAAAGCATTGGCTCCATCTGGTTTGGCTGGTGGGGGGGCATCGCAGCTGGTCTTTTCCCGTTGATCTCAAACTCTCTCTCCGGCTCGGCCCCGCTCCCTGTTTCTATAGCTTATCTACCAGCGAATATTTTGCAAGGCATGATCGCCGGTTGGGCCTTCCGCAAATATAAAGCTGACCCCAGCCTGGTAGAAAAGAGCGACTGGAGCGTGTGGATCATTTGGGGCGCGCTGGTCCCCAACGCCATCGGCGCAGCCTGGGGCTCGACCATGCTGGTCGCCTTTGGACTGATCACCCAGGCCGCTCAACTGACCACCTTCCTGGGCTGGTTCATCGGGAACACCATCCCCACCATTATCCTGGGTTCCCTGGTCTTGAAATACGTATCCCCTCTGGTGGTCAAAGCAAAAGCTTTCTGCAAAGGGTACTGGGCATAACCATGCTGACCGATAACAGGGCGGATGACGTCTGTCATCTGCCCTGTTATTTTTTGGAGAAGATATGACCACATCCACTTCCAGCCAGGCAGTTCAGCAAGGTGTTCGCGTGGCCAAAGCTCGAAAGACGCTCTTGGGACACGTGCCAATTTCCTCGCCTTTCTACAAGTTCCACCCGGTGACCCGGTTAATCATGTTTGTGTTTTTCGGGGTCATTCCGCTCTTCATCTTCGTCCCAGAAGTCAATTTTGCGCTCTTGCTCATCAACCTGATGCTCATGCGCTGGGGACGCGTTAACCTGAGGGGGCTACGCATCTACATGCCCATCATCTTCACCGTGGCGATCTTCATGTTCACCGTGGTCATTCTGGCCCCTGGCAACGACCCCAGCTATACTCCCCTGCAAGCCGGCCCGATCACGATTTATTATCAGCCGGTGTTCTTTACATTCGCGGCCTACTGGCGATTGATCGCCATGCTCTTTGGCACGATTCTCTATTTTTCAACCAACCGCGAGCGCGACATGCTGGTGGCGCTACGGACGTTACGCCTGCCCTTCATCGCTTCTTACGTCATCGGGCTTTCCATTCGCTCCGCCGGCATGTTCATGGAGGATTTTCGCACCATCCGGGAGGCCGAACAAGCCCGCGGGCTGGATACCAAAGCCATGCGCTTCAGCGACCAGGTGAAGCTCTACATGATGTATCTGATCCCGCTCTTCTCGATTGCCCTGCGCCGCGCCGACGAAATCAGCAACGCGCTGTTCGCCCGCGGCTACACATTAACCGGGCGCGTGGGGAGAGGTGGAAAGCGCCAGGATTACATCCGCTCCCTGTACAAAATCAGGAGCCGGGATATCATCGCCATCGCTGCCATGGCACTGATTTTCGCCGCCACGGGCTATGTTCAAATGCGCTATGGCACCTTCGCCATCGAGCACTCTCCGCTAAACATCTGGCTGCGAGGCCAATTGGGAATTCCCTTCTAAATGAGGCCCTCCATGTCTTACGCTGTCACCATCACCGATCTGGAATGGAAATACGAACACCGCAAAAATTTCGCGCTCAAGAAGGTCAACCTGCAAATCGAAGAGAACACCTTTCTGGGCATCGTAGGCGCCAACGAACACGGGAAAACATCCCTGGTGTCCGCGATCAGCGGTTTAATTCCCCATAGCTACAACGGCATCTACCGAGGGAAGGTAGAAGTTTTCGGGCAGGTCGTCCAGGAGATGGACGCGCTGGAGCTGGCCACCCAAGTCGGATTGGTGTTCGCAGACCCCGAATCCCAATTCACCGCCATGACCGTAGAAGAAGAGCTGGTTTTTGGTTTGGAGAACATGGGCTTCGAGTTGCACGAAATTCGCGAGCGGTTGGAATGGGCAGCCGAAATCACGATGATTCAAGACCTGCTCGACAAAAGCCCTTACGACATTTCCGGCGGGCAGAAACAGCGCGTGGCGATCGCCTGTGTGCTGGCGATGAATCCCCCCATCATCATCATGGACGAGCCGACATCCATGATCGATCCGCTGGGAAAGCGCCTGATTTTCGACATCCTGCGCAAACTTAAAGAGGCAGGAGATCACACCCTGATCGTGATCGAACACAATGTCGAGCAACTCGCCCCCCTGGCCGATCAAATGCTGCTGGTCTACGAGGGTAATGTTGACAAAATAGCCCCTCCGCGAGAATTTTTCACCGACGCCGATTACCTGAACGCCCGCGGTGTGGTAACGCCAGAGAGCACCGAGTTCGTGCAGTGGCTCAAAGCGGAGGCGCACGTCCCTCCTGAAACGCCGCTGCCCATAACTCTGGAAGAAGGTATCGAGATCACCCAACAGGCGCTCAAAAGCCGGAGGCAGATGTGACCAAAACGCTCATCACCGTTGAAGAACTAGATTTCACCTACCCCGATGGGACTCCCGCTCTTCTGGACGTCAACCTGAGTATTGGGGAAAAAGAATTCGTCGCTCTCATCGGCCAAAACGGGTCTGGAAAAACGACGCTTTCCAAATGCCTGAACGGCTTATTTAAGCCCACCAGAGGCAACGTCATCATCGAGGGGATCAATACCCGCCAAAAGGGCGTGATCAAGCAACTGGTCACCAAGGTGGGATACGTCTTCCAGAACCCCGACCACCAGTTGTTCAACCGCAATGTGTGGAGCGAGATCGCCTACGGCCCGCGCAACATCGGCCTGTCTGAAGCCGAGGTCAAAGAACGGGTAGAAGAGGCCGCTCAGGTGGCCGGAGTCCACGAGGACACCTTCGATACGCACCCCTACTTTTTGGATAAGGGCCTGCGGCAACGCGTGGCCATCGCCTCCATCCTGGCCATGCGCCCCAACACCATCATCGTCGACGAGCCCACCACCGGGCAGGACATGCGCCAGTCCATCGAAGTGATGAACTTTCTGCGCCGCCTCTGGAAAGAGGAGGGGCACACCATCATCATCATCACACACGAGATGCGCATCGTAGCTGATTACGCCGAACGCACCATCGTTCTGGGCCAGGGGCGTGTGCTCCTGGATGCATCCACGCGCGAGGTGTTCTCGCAGCCGGAGATCCTACAAGAGACCTATGTAGAACCGCCTCAAATCACCCGCCTGAGCCAGGCGCTCACCAGTTTTGGCCTGCCACGGGATGTCCTCACCGTTGAAGAAATGAAAGAGGCCTTTACCCAAGCCACATAAAAGCCAACATGCGCAACGCAGCAATGGATTGATGAACCCATGACCAAACTCCTCTACCACGACGACAGTTATATTCGCGAATTCGACGCCACCGTCACCGTAGTAGACGCCGAAAACCACGGCGTGGTGCTCGACCGCACCGCATTCTACCCCGGCGGAGGCGGTCAGCCGCACGACCTGGGCACGCTGACCTTCGGCGGCCAGACTTACCCTCTCAAGCGCGCCAAACGCATCGCCGGGCGCATCGTCCACCTGTTGCCGAGGGACGCGCCGCTGCCCACCGTCGGCGCGGAAGTTCACGGCGAACTCGATTGGGAGCGCCGTTACCAACTGATGCGCACCCACACCGCCATGCACATCCTCTGCGGGGTGATCTTCCGCGATTACGGCGCCTCGGTCACCGGCGGCAACATGGAGCCGCTCAAAGGCCGCATGGACTTCGAATTCGAGACCATGCGCAAAGAACTGGTAGAAGAAATCAACGCTGCCATCAACGCCGAAGTCGCCAACGCCCGCCCGGTCACCTGGCGCGTACTGCCGCGCGAGGAAGCCTTCCAGATCCCCGACCTGATTCGCACCAAAATCAACCTGCTGCCCGAAGGTATCACCGAGGTGCGCGTGGTCGAAATCGAAGGCCTCGACCTGCAAGCCGACGGCGGCACCCATGTGCGGGACACCTCCGAGGTCGGCGCCATCCGCGTAACGGACTACAAGAGCAAGGGGAAAATCAACAAGCGCATCTACGTGGAGTTGAGTGAATAGGGAATAGGGATGAGAGATTAGGGATCAGGCGCTTGCACCTGTTCCCTGACACGTGACACATGACACGCAACCACGTGACACAGGCACACACCCTCATCTGCGGAGCGGGGATCGCCGGGGTCGCCGCCGCCTATCATCTGGCCGTGCGCCACAACGTGGACGATGTTCTGCTGGTGGATGAGCGCGCCCCCCTCAGCCTGACCAGCGACAAATCCACCGAGTGTTACCGTAACTGGTGGCCGGACGCGCCCATGATCGGCCTGATGAACCGCTCGATTGACATCATGGAAGAACTGGCCGCCGAGAGCGGAAACCTCTTCCGCATGAACCGCCGCGGCTACCTCTACCTGACCGGCGACCCGGAGCGGATTCCTGCCTTCGAGCGGGCCGCGCGCAGGCCCTCGCAGATGGGCGCAGGAGAGTTACGCGTCCATCGCAGCGAGGCATCCCGACCGCGAACCGCGGACGGCGACCAGAACTACGCGGTCTACACCCCCTCCCCGCCCGAGGGCTACCGCGACCTGCCCGACGGCGCCGACCTGCTCCTCGGCCCCGAAGTTGTGCAACAGCACTTCCCCTACCTGCCCAACACCGTAAAGGCCGCGCTGCACGTCCGCCGGGCGGGGTGGTTCAGCGCGCAGCAACTGGGCATGTACCTGCTGGAGCAGGCGCGCGCCTGCGGCGTGGAGCTGCGCCGCGCCCGCGTCACTGGGGTGGACGTGCGTCAAGGACGCGTGCAGGCCGTCCATCTCGACGACGGCGGCATAGTGACTACACGCAATTTCGTAAACGCGGCCGGGCCGTTCGCCCGCCCCGTCGCCCAAATGCTCGGCGTAGACCTGCCCGTCTACACCGAACTGCACCTCAAAGTCGCCTTCCGCGACCCGCTGGGCGTCGTTCCCCGCCACGCTCCGCTGCTGATCTGGAGCGATCCGCAGCACCTTCCCTGGAGCGACGAAGAACGCACCTTTCTGCAGGAAGACCCCCAAACCCGCTTCCTGCTGGAGGCGATGCCCCCTGGGGCGCACACC
>WFTY01000286.1 GCA_015485245.1 Anaerolineales bacterium
CGGCGTCGTGATTCCCCATCAACGCCACCAGATGGGGGAGCTCCCGTACACGGGCAATACAATCGTCGGGGTCAGGGCCATAACCCACAAGGTCGCCTAAAAACCAGACCTGGTCAAATTCCCCGGCGTCGGCAAGCACCGCCTCCAAGGCGGTCAGATTAGCATGGATATCCGAAATTATCAGTACGCGCATAGAAAGCAACAGACCAGTTGAGCCTGCGATAAAGTCTCAAAGTTGCCTAATCATAGCACAGATTATCCCTTTCCCTGGGAGAATTCCGCTTCCAGGCATTCGCCAGAGAGAAGTCCCCGTTCAACACGTTTGCACGCGCGGGTTGAGCCAATCATCCAGCGCCCGCCCGACAAAACAGCAGGCGTTGCAAAACAGCATGATCGCCAGCGCGGGGGATCAGGGCGTTTCACCCCTATCTTACCAGCAAGCGAAACCACGCCAACCCGGAGAGCAACGCTTTACGGCGCCTTGCGGATGCGTTATCATGGTAGAGCTCCCCCAACCCAGACCAACCTCAGGAGGCAACCCGAGCGTCAACATATGAATGCCCTCAATCACGCCCGGCCAGCTTCGCTGCAAACATTCTGGCAGACCACACTGCGTTTTTTCAAGCGCCCTGTCTTGCTGGCCAAGAGCTACCCGCGCGAGAACTTGCGCCAGGATCTCCTCGCCGGGTTGACGGTGGCGATTGTGATGCTGCCGCAGGCGATCGCTTTTGCCATGATCGCAGAACTCCCCCCGGCTGTCGGTTTATACACCGCAATTGTGGGTTCGATCGTGGGGGCGTTGTGGGGCTCATCCCATCACCTGGTCACCGGGCCAACGAACAGCTCCTCACTCCTGGTGCTGGCCGTTTTACTGCCGATTGCCGAGCCGGGGACATCCACATACCTTGCAACCGCCGCCCTGCTGACGCTGATGGTTGGCGTGTTTAAACTGGCCATCGGCCTGGCGCGCATGGGCATCCTGTTCAACTTCATCTCCGACTCGGTCGTCATCGGTTTCACCGCCGGGGCCGGGGTGCTGATCGCCGTCAACCAGCTGCGCCACTTCCTGCGCCTGGACATCGCCAGCGATCCATCATTGATCATCACCATCGACGCACTGGCTCGCCACATCCAGCAGACGCACTGGATCACCGCCGCTCTGGGAGCATCCGTCCTGTTGATTGTAGCGCTACTGCGACGCTGGCAACCCAAAGCGCCCGCGCCGTTGATTGCCATGAGCCTGGCGGCCGCCGCCGTCGCTCTGTTGGACCTCCCCTCGCAGGGCGTGCAGGTCATCGGTGAGTTGCCGCGCGGACTACCTTCATTCACCCCGCCAGATCTCAACCTGCAACGCATCGGGGAGCTTTCCACCGGCGCGCTGGCGCTGGGAATGATCGGACTGGTGCAAACCATGGCGATCGCCCGCTCCATTTCCAGCCGCTCCGGCCAACGCCTGGACAACAACCAGGAGTTCGTCGGGCAAGGGCTGGCCAGCATTGCCTGCAGCCTGTTCTCCGGCTATGTGGCTTCCTCCTCGTTCTCACGTTCAGCGATCAACTATGAAAGCGGGGGGCGCACCCCCTTTGCGGGCGTGTTCGCCGGGCTTTTTGTGCTCGCCGCTTTGCTCATTCTCGGCCCGCTGGCCGCCTACATCCCGCGCGCAGCCCTGGCCGGAGTATTGATGGTGACTTCCTATGGCATGATTAATCGCAAAGAGATCGTGCGCATCTGGCACGGCACGCGCGGCGACAGCGTCATCATGGCGATCACCTTCATCGCCGTGCTGTTGCTCCCCCTGCAATTCGCTGTGCTGGCGGGGGTGCTTACCTCACTGGGATTATACATCTTGCGGACCAGCGTCCCCAGAGTAGTGCCTGTGCTACCTGCCAAAAACTACCACCACTTCTCCTGTCAACCGGAAAAAGCCCCCTGCCCTCAACTGGCAATCTTTGATATCCTGGGAGACCTATATTTTGGCGCGGTCAATCACATTGAAGAAACCATCCGCACCTATCTGGACGAACACCCCGAACAGCGCTATCTGCTTCTCCGCATGACCAGCGTCCAGCACAGCGACATCAGCGGGATTCACACCCTGGAGAGCATCACCCATTTCATGCGCGAGCGCGGCGGCGACGTCTACTTCATGAAAGTCACCCCTCCGGTGCTCGCTCGCATGCGCTCCACAGGCTACCTAGCCATACTGGGGGAGAAGCACATCCTGGACTACGATCAAGCCATCAGCTACCTCTTCCACCACGTCTTGGATCCGGCGATTTGTATCTATGAATGCCCCCACCGCGTCTTCCTCGAATGCCAGAACCTGCCTAAAAAGCTGGACAACGCCTTCCCCGCGCCGATCCACACGCCCGTCCCCCGGCAGCAGATCGCATCCATCGCACCGCGGGAATTATGGGATGCCCTGCACTCCCCCAATCCCCCGCGCGTGATCGACGTGCGCGAGCCGCGCGAGTTCAAACAGCATCACATCCCCCAGGCGCAATCGCTACCCCTGTTCCAACTGCTACGGGAGGCTGACCGCATCGCTCCCCAGGAAACAGTCGTCTTTGTCTGCCGGGGAGGGCGGCGCAGCACGCGCGCGGCCGACTATTTTGCACAACGCGGCTACCGCCACGTGCTCATGCTGCGCGGCGGGATGCTCGCCTGGGAAGCAGCCGGTTTGCTCGAAGCCGTTGAATTTGAGGAGGGCTCCACATGACTACCCCTCTCTCCCCTAATCTGGGATTAAGCCTGGTGCGCGTCACCGAGGCCGCCGCCCTGGCCGCCGGGCGCTGGATGGGCCGCGGCGACGCCTATCGCGCCAACAAGGACGCTACCGAAGCAATGGCCGCAGCGTTCAACAGCCTGGACATCGACGGGCGCATTGTGATTGGGGAGGAGGGCCGCCTGGGCATCTCCTCCCCGCTGAACAGCGGCCAACATATCGGGCGAGGGGGCGGTGAAATCCTCGACGTGGTAGCCGACCCCATCGACGGCACCAACCTGTTGGTGCGCGGCCGGCCCGGAGCGATTTCAGTGGCGGCTATCGCGCCACGAGGGACAATGTGGTCGCCTACGCCAGCGGTGTACATGGACAAGATCGTGGTCGGCGCTGAGGCCGCCGACGTCCTTGTCCCGGAATGTATGGACGCCCCCGCCGCCTGGACTCTGGCGCTGGTAGCCCGCGCCAAGGGGAAGCCGGTGCGCGATCTGGTCGTCTTTGTGCTCGACCGACCGCGACATCACGACCTGATTGATGAGATTCAAGCCACCGGGGCGCGCATCATGACTCGCGGGCACGGCGACATCGCCGGCGCTCTGCTGGCCGCCAGCGACCATTCCAACATCGACATCCTCATGGGGATCGGCGGCATCTCGGAGGGGGTGATCGCCGCCTGCGGTGTCAAATCCCTGCGCGGCGCGATGCTTGGTCGCCTGGCACCGCAATCCGCCCAAGAGTTACAAAGTATTCAAGATGCCGGGCTGGACACCCAACGCATCCTCACCTGTGAAGAAATGGTGAAAGGCAACAATATCTACTTCGCCGCCACAGGGATCACCGACGGTTCGCTCTTCCTCGGCGTCCGCTACCGCGGCACGCGCGCCGAAACGTTTTCCTGGATTTTGCGTTGTGAAACCGGGACCCGGCGACAGGTGCACACCGAACACATCCTGGACGCCGAGGGAAACGCCTAGCCAGCCAACTGCGCTCGTGCCGTTAAGTTCTCAACGTCGCCACCGTGACCCCATCGCCGCCTTCGCCTGGCGCGCCCGCTTCAAAACCCTGCACGTGCGGGTGCCGGGCCAGCACCTGGCGCACCACCTGCCGCAGCCTACCCGTCCCTTTGCCATGGATAATACGCACCCAGGGCAGCCGCGCCAGATAAGCCTTGTCCAGGTAGCGGTCGAGCATCTCCAGAGCTTCATCGGCGCGCTGGCCGCGCAGGTCAAGCTCAACGCCGGGAGAGGCGACCGTGGACGACGGACGGCGGTCAGCGGTCTGTCGCTCGCGGTCTACGATCTCAACATCGCTTCCCGCCATCAAAACCAACTCCGCCCGCCGCGCCCGCACGCGCAAATTGCCGATCTGCACCTCGGCGCGTTCTCCATCTAACCCCCGGACGACTCCTTCCTTCCCCAGGCTGCGCACCAGCACCTTCGCCCCCAGGCGGATTTCACCCTCCACTGGCGAAAACTCCGGCTGCTGGCGCTCCACCGGCGCGGCGAGGTCCTCCAACAGCGCCTCGACGCGCTCCTCCACCTGCTCGACAAAATCCAGCGGCTGACGGGCGCGACGCAGATCAGCGCGCAGAGCTTTGAGTTCCGCCCTCAGCGCCTGCACCTCCGCTTCGGCCTGCCGCCGCGCCGCCTCCATCACCTCCCGCCGCTCGTCCTCAATGGCGGCAAGGCGCTCGGCCAGTTCGCCGCGCAACCTCTCGGCCTCGCGGCGGGCGCGTTCCGCCCTCTCCCGATCTTCCCGCGCTGCATCGCGCTGCCGATAGATTTCATCCAGCAAATCATCGGCGCGCAGCTCGGCGGGGTCGATCTCCCGACGTGCCGCGACGATGACCTCCTGCGGCAAGCCCAGGCGCTCGGCGATCGCCAACGCGTTGGAGCGCCCCGGCAAGCCGATGGTCAGATGATACGTCGGGCGCAGGGTTTCCAGGTCGAACTCCACGCTGGCGTTGATCACCCCTGGCGTGGCATGGGCGTAAGCCTTCAGCTCCGGGTGGTGAGTGGTCACCAGGGTAGTGACGCCGCGCTCCACCAGGTAGGTGAGCAGGGCGCGCGCCAGCGCCGCGCCCTCCTGCGGGTCGGTGCCCGCGCCCAGCTCGTCCAGGATCACCAGCGAGCGTTCACCGGCGCGCGCCAGGATGTGTTTGATGTTGGTGATATGTCCGGAAAAGGTAGAAAGCGACTGCTCGATGGATTGCTCATCGCCGATGTCGGCGTAAACTGCAGCAAAGAAGCTGATCTCGCTGCCCGGCGCGGCGGGGATGTGCAACCCGCTCTGCGCCATCAATGTCAACAAGCCAACCGTTTTGAGAGTGACGGTCTTGCCCCCTGTGTTCGGGCCGGTGATCACCAGGGCGCGCGTCTCGGGGGGCAGGTCCACGTCAATGGGCACCACAGTCTCCGGGTCGAGGAGCGGGTGACGGGCCTGGTATAGACGACAGACCGGAGACGGCAGACCGCGGCGGTCCGCTGTCCGTGATCTATCGTCCGCGGTCAGCGGTAGTAGCTCCGGCTCAATAGCGCCCAACGCTTCGGCGTACTTCGCCCGCGCCAGCGCCAGGTCGAGGGCGGCCAGCGCGGCGAGCATGGCTTCCAGCGCGGGGCGGTTCTCGGCCACGCGGGCGGTCAGCTCGGCCAGCACGCGGCGCTCTTCTACCTCCTCCGCCAGTTGCAGCTCGCGCAGGCGATTATTCTTCTCAACGATACTCAACGGTTCGATAAAAACCGTCGCCCCAGAAGCCGATTGATCGTGGATGATGCCCTTAACCTTCCCCTTGAAATCGGCGCGCAGCGGCAACACATAACGTCCATCACGCTGGGTGATCAGCGCCTCCTGCAAATAGGGAGCGATCTGCGGGCTGCTGACCATGCGCTCCAGTTGTGCCAGCAAGCGGTCACGCGCGATCTTCAGCTCGCGGCGGACGGCAGCCAGGTGGGAGGAGGCGCCGTCGAGGATTTCCCCGCGCTCGGAGAGAGCGTTGTTGATGGCGTCAATTAACCCCAGGGATGGCGGCAGGCCCAGGGCCAGCTCAGCCAGATGGGGGTAGACCTCCCGTTCGCGCTCGAACAGCCGCCCCAGGCGACGAGCAGCCACCAGCGTGGATTTCACATCCAGCAGCTGATGCGGCTCCAGCGGAAGCTGGTGGGCAGCCGCGGCCAGGATCTCCCGCAAGTCGCGCACGCCGCCGATGCTGATCGCGGAATTTGCTTCCAGGAGAAGGCGCGCCTCGCTCGTCTCCGCCAGGCGTTTCAGCGCTTCGGGGTGGCGCGCTGCCGGACGCAAAGCGCGCGCCGCCTCCGCCGAGGGAGGGAAGGCGCAATATGCGGCCAGCCGCGCCAGCACCTTGGGATATTCCAGCGTGGAAAGCGTTTTCTCGTCTATCACAGGC
>WFTY01000287.1 GCA_015485245.1 Anaerolineales bacterium
CGATCGTCTGGCGAACGCGCTCGATTTCTTCCGGGATGACCAGGCTGGTGACCAGCGGTGGCTCGATGAGTGTGGTGTCCGGGGTGGGAAATGTGGCCTCTATCATTTCAGTATTCCTTTCAAGGGTGTCAGATTAAATAAAAACTACCCACGCGGGTTGGCCGGTGGGTAGTTGGTGTGGCTCGTTGAGCTGAAAATTATTTCATTATCTTGTATGGATACCCAAACCGGAATCGCAAACCCGCGCAAACTGAATTGCGCACATACAACAACACAGGGTGGTTTGGGCGTAAGTACTCATCGAGGCGCATTCTACCCGCACTTGCGTTTCCTGTCAAACCATTGGGTTGCATTCTTCGGGGATTGGGGGGACACAGAAACGAAGGTTTGTGTTATTAATATGGCCTTTGAGGAATTGCTTCCTCCGCGCTTGATCTGCTTCTCAAGTAAGAGCGCTGTTCGGTTAAGCGTCCAGGTGATACAGGAAGATAAATGGTTATGGATAAAAGATTGTCGCGACGCGAGTTCATCAAGCTGGCTACGTTGGGCGTGGGGGGGACGGTCTTGCGTCCGCTGCTTAAGGTTTTGCCCGCGGCGGACTTCCCTCAGGCGGAACGTTTGGGACGCGTGGCAAAAGGATGGGTGGATTTGAAGGCCCGCCCGGATTATGACAGCCCGACAATTGGAACGCTTTATGAGGATACCGTCGTGGTCTGGCTGCGCGAGGTCGCTGGTTACTGGCCCTATCGCAATAACCAGCGCTGGGTTGAGACTCCTGATGGTTATGTGTGGTGCGCTTATCTGCAACCGGTGAGGAACCAGCCGGTTCAACCTGTCGCGGAGTTGCCCCAACTGAGCGATGGGCAGCGCGGGATGTGGGCTGAGGTCAGCATCCCTTATGTGGATGCCGTCCTGGCTAATGGGCCGCCGCGTTCGGCTTGGTGGCGGTATCGTCAGGAAAACGGCTTGCCTTTCCGCTTCTATTACAGTCAGGTGGTCTGGATTGACGCCATGAAAACGGATGATGATGGCGCCACCTGGTATCGCGTCAATGAGCGTTATGGCAACCCGGGGGATATATTCTGGTGCCGCGCCGAGGCGTTTCGTCAGATCACGGCCGACGAGATGACGCCGATCAGCCCGGAGGTAGAGGACAAGCGTATCGAAGTCAATATCGGTTGGAACGATCAGTTCCTTTCGTGTTTCGAAGGCAGCACGGAGGTGTATTATTGTCGCATATCCTCCGGCGTTGGGGAGAACGCCACCCCAACCACACCGCCGGTATCGCCCGGCTTCATGATCTGGCGCAAGCTGTTCTCTTTGCACATGGGGGGGAGCACCGCCGCCGGGAGCTGGGACGTCCCCGCAGTGGGGTGGACCTCACTCTTCCAGGGTGACGGCGTGGCCATTCATTCCACATACTGGCACAACAACTATGGCGAGCCGATGTCACACGGTTGCCTGAACGCCCGCCCGGATGATGCCAAATGGATTTTCCGCTGGACGAGTCCTGTCGTGCCTTTTGAAGAAGGGGATATCACCATCGTAGGCAGTGGGGGTACCCGGGTGATCGTCAGAGAATTATGACTTGTAAAAGGATTGCGTTATGGATTTCAACAATATTGGCTTAGGGCTGGCTTTTCTGGCTGGTCTGGCGTCGTTTCTTTCCCCCTGCGTTTTTTCCCTCGTCCCGGCGTATATCGGTTACCTGGGAGGGCGGTCGGTGGCTTCGACGATTGAGGATGAGCGCATCCACCGGTGGCGCACGTTTTCGCATGGCGTGGCCTTTGTCCTCGGTTTCAGCGTGGTTTTCGTGCTGCTTGGCGTGGCCGCCTCGGCGTTGGGCGGTTTGCTTTATGAGGTGCGCACCTGGCTGGCAAAAATCGGCGGCGTAGTGGTGGTGATTTTCGGCCTGCACATGGCGCATATCCTCCGCATCCCTTTCCTCGAATATGATCTGCGGCCGCAGAGCCAGCCCGATCAGCAGCGCGGGTATCTCTCCTCGCTGTTGATGGGCGTGTTCTTCTCGGCTGGATGGTCGCCGTGTGTGGGGCCGGTGCTGGGAGCGATTCTCACGCTCTCGCTCAATGGCGGCTCAGTTTCTCAGGGCGCATCCTTGCTCACTGCTTATTCCGCTGGCCTGGCGATCCCTTTCCTGGTCGCCGCGCTGGGCGTTGGCTGGGTGGCCCGTATCCTGCAGCGTCATGGCAAGGTGATGTACTATGCGGAAATCGTGATGGGTGTGATCTTGATTATCGTGGGCGTGATGCTCTTTATGGGGACGTTTGAGCAACTGGCCCGCTTTGGCTTTTTTGTGGATTTAGGCCTTTGACGCCAGAGGAGGCGGTGATGGATCGAAGAGTTTCGTTGATTGGAGGGATTGCGCTGGGTGTCGGCATTGGCCTCTTGCTTCTGGGAGTGTGGCGTGGCGGGCAAAACGACGCCGGCACGTCGCCGCAAAGAGGGTCAGTTTCGAAAAATGCCGACCTCAGCGTGGGATCTCAAGCTCCAGATTTTGTCCTGGAGACCCTGGCAGGCGGCGATCTGAGCCTTGCTGACGTGCGCGGGGAAGTAGCCATCCTGAACTTCTGGGCTACCTGGTGCGCGCCCTGTCGTCTGGAAATGCCCGCGTTGCAATCGCGCTTTGAGCAGTACGAGGGACGTTTGCGCGTGCTGGCGATTAATTTCGATGAACCGCGCCCGGACGTGCAGGCGTTTGTTGACGAACTGGGTCTGACTTTTGACGTGTTGCTCGATCCCGGCGCTGAGATTCAAGGCCTGTATCGCATTCGCGGTTACCCGACCTCGTATTTCGTGGATGCCGATGGGGTCATCCGCGCCATTCACATCGGCTTGTTGACCGAAGGGCAGCTCGATGGTTATCTGGCTGACTTGGGTTTGGAGAACTGATCCCCGGAGGCTTTCCCGTGTTGAAGGTAACCTTCTATACCCGCGCGAACTGTCATTTGTGCGAACAGGCCAAAACCGATCTTGAATCTTTGCAGGATCGCTTTCCTCACACGCTGACTGAAATTGACATCGCCGGCGATGTTGATTTGGAGGCCGCTTACGGGCTGGATATCCCCGTTGTTGAAGTGGGGCCTTATCGCTTGAAAGCGCCCTTCGATCGGCGTGACCTGGCGATGACGCTGGGCGCGGCGAGCGACCGCGCCACTCATCTACAGGCGGTGGAAGATCCACGCTACGCGCGCGGTGTGCAGCGCGGAAAACGTATTTCTCCTGTGGATCGCTTCGCGCGCTGGTTTGCCCGGCGCTATATGCTGGTGTTTAACCTGTTCGTGCTGCTCTATGTGGGATTGCCTTTCGCTGCCCCGGTGATGTTGCGGGCGGGGATGGAGAAACCGGCCAGCTTGATTTACACGTTTTATGGCGGCCTTTGTCACCAGCTTTCTTACCGTTCATTTTTCTTGTTTGGTGAGCAGCCCGTTTATCCGCGCGCCGCCGCCGGGTTGGAAGGATACGCGACTTTTCAGCAAGTCACCGGGCTGGATGAAAACGCCATCCTGCCGGCGCGCGCCTTCCGCGGCAATGACGTGGTGGGTTACAAGGTCGCCCTTTGCCAGCGGGATGTCGCCATCTACGGGGCGATCCTGCTGTTTGGCGTGCTCTTTGCGGCAACGGGGCGCAAGTGGAAGCCGCTGCCTTTTTGGGCCTGGTTGTTGGTGGGGATCATACCCATCGGTTGGGATGGTGGTTCGCAACTGGTGGGGGCGATTGTGGCGAGCTTCCACGGCCCATTCTGGGATTTCGTGGGACGGATATTTCCCCCGCGCGAGAGCGTTCCTGCCCTGCGCGTGCTCACGGGGTTCCTTTTCGGCTTCACCACGGCCTGGTTTGGTTACCCGCTGGTCGAGGAGACCATGCGCGATACCCGCCTGTTGTTAACGAAGAAATTCGCTCAGGTGGAAGGCGCACAGGCCGATGGCGGTTGAGTCGCCTGGCAGAGGGAGGGGCTGCGATGTGCGGTTTATGGGTTTGAGTTGCTTGGGTAAACGACAATTGTAATATGCCTTTGGTCTCCGGTGAAGTGCCCTATTTTAGATTTGACCTGTTCTCAGGTCTGAACCTGGTTCACGCTGTGTTCACGCGGCGGGGAGGGGTCAGCCCCGTGCCGTGGGATTCGTTGAATGTCGGCTCGACGGTGGGGGATGATCGGGCGCGCGTGCGTCAGAATCGTGAACGGGCTTTCCGGGCTGTGGGTCGCGATCCAGCCTCGCTCTACGACGTCTGGCAGGTGCACGGTGCGCGAGTGGCGATCGCTACCGCGCCGCGCCGCCTCGACGAGCCCCACATACAGGCTGATGCCGTTCTCACCGATAATCCTTCCGTGACTCTCTTTATGCGCTTTGCCGACTGTGTTCCCATCCTGCTGTGCGACCCGCGCAGAGGCGTGGTTGGGCTGGTGCACGCTGGCTGGCGCGGGACGGTGCAGTGCGTCGCTGCCGCGGCTGTGGAGGCTATGCGCCAGCGCTTTGGCAGCCAGCCGGCGGATATCCTCGCGGGCATTGGGCCGTCCATTGGGCCGGATCACTATTTTGTGGGAGACGAGGTAGAATCCCAGGCAAGGCAGGTTTTTGGCGCCCGGGCCAATGCGTTATTTTCCCGGCGCGACGATGGCTTGATTTTCGATTTGTGGGCGGCCAACCGGTTGGTGTTAGCGCATGCCGGGGTGGAAACCGTGGAAGTTGCTGGCGTATGTACCGCCTGTCAACTTCAGGACTGGTATTCGCACCGCGCCGAGCGAGGGAAGACCGGCCGCTTTGGCGCTTTGATTGGTTTGGGTTGATCTGATGGACGAAAAACAGATCGCAGAGAACTTTCATCGTATCCGCGAACGCGTGATCCAGATAGCGCAACGCGCTGGCAGGCAGGCCGATGAGGTGCGTTTGATTGTGGTCACCAAGGGGCATCCCCTTCCGGCGGTGCGGGCGGTGGTCGCGGCCGGGGCGCGCCATTTGGGCGAAAACTACATTCAGGAGGCGGTGGCTAAAATTGCCGCTCTGCCGGACGCCGCGGTGACCTGGCACATGATCGGTCATGTGCAAAGCCGCAAAGCGCGCAGCGTGGTGGAACACTTTGCCTGGCTGCATTCGCTGGATCGCCCGAAGCTGGCCTCGCGGCTCAGTCGCTTTGCGCTTGAATTTGAGCGCGATCTGCCCGTGCTGCTGGAATGCAACGTTAGTGGCGAAGCATCGAAAAGCGGCTGGCCCGCCTGGAGTGAAGCGGACTGGCCCGCGCTGGCCGAGGCGCTGGCGCCGGTGTTGGCGTTGCCGCGCCTGGATGTGCGCGGTTTGATGACTATGCCCCCTTTTACTCCTGACCCGGAAGATGCCCGACCATATTTCCAGCGCCTGCGGCGTTTGCGCGATTTCCTGGCCGAGCGTTTTCCGGAATACTCCTGGAGCGAGTTGTCGATGGGGATGAGCCACGATTTTGAGATCGCCATTCAAGAGGGTGCAACGATGGTGCGCGTGGGTACCGCGATCATGGGGCCGCGCCCGGCTCCTGGTACAATAGCTTGATAGCTGGTCTTAAGGAGAATCTATGATTGCATTGTTGATTACGCTGGTCAATGTGCTTGTTCAGGCGCTGGTGTTGTTGATTCTGGTGCAGGTGGTGCTTTCTTATGTGCTTTCGCCGTTCCACCCTTTTCGACAGCAGGTTGACCGTCTGGTAGAGCCGCTGCTGACGCCGATCCGGCGGGTGATTCCCCCCGTGGGGATGTTTGATTTTAGTCCTCTGGTACTGCTGATTTTGGTGCAGATTGTTGGTAATATTGTCAAGAGAATACTGGTGGCATTTTATTAACATCAGAGGTGAGCGGATGGTGAAGCGAGAGTTCCATTTACATGATGGGAAGAAGGGTTCAGCGTTAGGGGTGCGCGTGATTCCACGCTCGACGCGCAACGAGATTGCCGAGATTATGCGTGATGGCACGGTGCGCATTCGCCTGAACGCCTCGCCGGATGCTGACGAAATGAACCGCACGCTGGCGGCTTTTCTGGCGGAGATACTGGATGTACCCGAGGATCGCGTCGAAATCGTCGCCGGGAAAGGTGGCCGCGATAAGCTGGTCTCGATCACCGATATGGATGCGGTCACCGCTCAACGGAAGATACTGGAACACCGAGGCTAAATCTGCCGAAGCGATAAATGCGGTTTGATGAATTCAACCGACGGCTAAACGGGCGAAAGAGAAATACTCCCTCGCCCGTTTTGTTGTATTCCTAACGAACCTGAGTTGCGGATAAGGGAGGGGTTCCAGATAAAATAGGCTAGAGTCACCAAACAATAGCCATTCTAAAAGGAACCCCTGCTATGAGTTTACTCGAAACTTTCTGTTCTGTGGATGATTTTTGCCAGGAATTTGAACCCGTCTGGGAACAACGGCTGCTGGAACATGGATTGCGCCGCAGGAGACGAAAATCCCGTCTCTCTCTGAGTGAAGTCATGACGATCATCATCCATTTTCACCAATCAGGGTATCGCAATTTCAAGACGTACTATGTGAACTATGTACAACAGTATTTGCGAGCAGAATTTCCGGGCTTGGTCAGCTACAGTCGCTTTGTACGTTTGATGAGCAGAGCACTTGTGCCCCTGACGATTTATTTGCTGACCCAACGCGGGCAATGCACGGGGATTTCTTTCGTGGATTCTACGCCTATCAGAGTGTGTCACAATCGTCGGATCAAGCGGCACAAAGTGTTTGCCGGTCTGGCAGCACGCGGGAAGACCTCCATGGGCTGGTTTTATGGCTTCAAATTGCATCTGATCGTCAATGAATATGGCGAAATCCTGGCTTTTCAGCTCACGCCAGGCAATGTCGATGATCGTAAACCGGTACCGATCCTGACCAAAGACCTGTTTGGGAAACTTTTTGCAGACAAGGGCTACATCTCAAAAGACCTGTTTGCTGAACTTTGGGAGCGCCAGTTACAATTGATTACAGGCGTACGCAAAAACATGAAAAACCGCTTAATGCCCTGGGCGGATAAGCTGCTGTTACGCAAGCGTTCGATCGTTGAAACGATCAATGACCAATTGAAGAACATTTCTCAAATCGAACATTCCAGGCACCGCAGTTTTACCAATTTTCTGGTCAATTTGGTCGCTGGCTTGATTGCTTATGCTCTTCAGCCCAAGAAGCCGTCTCTCTATCTCCATGAGACTCTGCCCGCCGTCTGTCCTTAAACGCAACTCAGGTTGACGTATAATGGGAAGCCGAATTGGTTTTGGAGGAGATGCTTATGTCCGTTGAAACGCGTGCTTTGCG
>WFTY01000288.1 GCA_015485245.1 Anaerolineales bacterium
GCCTGTCGCCTGTCACCTGTCACCTGATCGGTATTTGTTCCAGTAGCGCAGCAGACCGGAGGCCGACATCCAGGCCGGGCTGGCGGTCTCGTAGACTTGAATTTCGGCCTCGCTCAGTCCATCGGCGCGCCCGCGGGATTGTTCCCAGGCGGTGATGTCGCTTTCCAGTGCCTGCAAGTCGGTTTCGCCGCCGAGGTGTGCTTTCATCCACGCCTCGATTTCGTCCAGCGCGCGTGCCAGCGCCTCCAGGTGCGCCTGCGGGTCGTCGAACATGCCGAAGTGGGTGGGGGCGATGCGCTCGATGGCCTCGCCGCGCAGACGCTGCACGCTCTCCCGCCACAATTCCAGGTGAAACTCCGGCGGCGGGGTGGGTAGACGGATGTGCCGCGCCGCGCTGCCGGTGATGCGCACACCGCCCACATCGCCGCTGAAGCAGGTGCCCTCGAACAGGTAGGCCATGTGATGGTAGGCGTGGCCGGGGGTATCCAGCGCGCGGAAGACCAGCCCCTCGATTTCGATTTCGTCGTTATCGTGCAGGACGTTCAGACTGTCCTCCGGCACGGCCAGAAATTCGCCCCACAGCGGCTTCATCGTCTCGCCGTAGATGCGCCCGGCGCTGCGCAGCAGTTTCTCCGGGTTGACCAGGTGCGGCGCGCCGACGTGGTGCACGTGGATGCGCGCGCCCTGCCGCGCCATCCACCCCGCCGCGCCGGCGTGGTCGAGGTGGATGTGCGTCACCAGCACGTCGCTGATGTCGCCGGGGGTCAGGCCGTGCGCGGCCAGCGCCGCGGTCAGGTTTTCCGTGGTCGATCCGGGGCCGCATTCCACCAGCACGCCGCCATGCCGGTGGGGGATGAGGTAGGCGGCGATGGCGCGCTCTGCGCCCTGGAAGTGTAAATCGAGTGTGTGGATGGTTGGCATAGCGTTCTCCGTTGCAGGCTGTTGCTTGCGGGATGCCGGTAATTATAGCCCATTCGTCCGCGCAGGCGGACTGCGTAACCGCAGATGCGACTTCAGTCGCCGGTCCTCGAGATATAGGTAATCATCAGTGGTAAGATAGGCCGACGATGTCAACTTGGAATTGCCGAAGGTAGTTTGCTGTGGATGACAGGAGAAAGTTGGATATACAATGAGCCGTTTTGGGATTGGCCTGTTGGCCTTGCTGCTTCTTGCCCTCACCGGGGGGGTGGCACACGCTCAGGAAGAAACCCCGCCGGACGAGTACCGCCTGGTTTTCGGCGTGAATGCTGGGGACGAGAATACTCTTGAAGTTCAGGTGTACAACCTGACCGCCGATGAAGCCGCTTTCAGCGTGGAGGTAGAGAGTGTTTTCGTTGAGCACGCTCACTTCGCCCAGGTGGTCAACGGGAGTCTTTACCTGCTGCGCCGCAGCGGGGATACAGCGGGCGATGCCTGGGAAGACCAGTTGTGGCGTTATACCGCCGAGTCGCCGCAGGGCGAGATGCTCTTCGCCGCCCAGGGACTGGATTTCCGCGTTGCCCCGGATGAGAGCAGCATCGCCGTGCTCTACCCCCTGCCGCCGGATGGTTTCTTCAGCGGCCTGGGGTTTCTCTCTCTCGATGGCGTTCTGACCGATGAGTATGCCTTCGAATGGGTGGATGAGCGCCTGTCGCTATCCCTCGGCGAGTGGGCTTCGGATTCGTCTTCCTTTTGGGCGCTCTTCCTGGATGGCCCGGCGCCCGCGTTGCTCTCACAGGTTGACCGCGCCAGCGGCGAGGTGACGGAGTACGACCTCAGCGGATTGCCCCTCTACACCGGGGCAGAGTTCGCCCTCAACCCCGATAGCGGGCTGCTGGCCTACAGCGATTACCCCGCTTTTTTTGAGCTTGGAGCGCAGCAAACGTTTGAGCAAGGCGGCGAGGCGGTGAATTTATATCTGCGGGACCTGGAAAGCGGTGAAGAACGCGTCCTGGCAACGAGCGCGGCGCGCCCCTTCGCGCCGCGTTGGATGGACGAGACGCGGCTGGAGTTTTTCGCCCCGGACGAGACAGGAGTGCGCGTGGTCTATGATCTCGTCGCGGAGGCTTATTTGGAGGGCGTGGAGGCGAACGCCGAGACAGTTGCGTTGCAGATGATCCCTCCAGGCTTTGACGCTATCCTCCCACAGGTGCAGGCCAGCGGCGTTCCGCTGTTGTTGCCGCCGGAATTTCCGGTCGAGGCGGGGTTGTCTGCTGTGACGCCTTACGTGTTAGGGGTGGGGCAGGGGTTCTACGAACTCAGCCTGGATTACGGCGCCGATTGCCGCGGCGCAGGCGCCTGTCACTATGGCCGCTTGATGGGACGGCGGACGTATGCCGCCACGCCCCAGGGGACGGAGAACTTTCCCTTTGACCCTGCGGCGGCGCAATGGGTAATTTTGAGTCGCGGCGTGCAGGGATATTATCTCGCCTTCCAGTGCGGAGCCAATTGCAGCGATGCCCAGATCTTCTGGCTCTTAAACGATTATGAATACATGCTGGGCGTGCGGGGGGGAACGCAGGAGGATGTCGTCGCTCTGGCGAATGCTCTCCTGGCGAATCTACAGCCGTGAGGCAGTAAATACCTGGCTGGCTTAAAGACCTCCGAGATTTCCGTTGAGACGCCCTGGGGAGCGAAATGGCCTGTGCGAGCGTGCCACAGACTCTCACAAGGGCACAGGGAACACGGCGTTTTGCCGGAAAGTTCCCCGTGTTCCCTGTGTGCCCGTGTGAGGAAAACAGAGCGGCGCGCTTTGTCCGTCAATCAGGTTCTTTGTGTCTCAGTGTGTGGAGATTGTCATCCTAATGGGGGATAGAGCACGTTTTGCTCCGGGTCGTCGGGCAGGTAGAGCACCCAAACGCGGTTGCCAACCTCCTGGATGGCGGGGGCGTATTTCCAGGTGATCGCTCGTCCCTCGTAGGCCTCCGTGCCGATGTTGAACTGATAGTGCACCGCCCAGGGGTTGCGCCCGTTGACCACCGTAGAGCGATCGCGGTAAATCTCGGTCACTTCGCCGGTGGCGGCGAGCCCGCGTTCGTAAGGACGGATTTTCCCCAGCGCCTCCCGGATGCCGGCGTACAACATCCCGCCGCCGATGACGGCGAAAATCCCGCCGACGAACAGCCCGATGAGCGCCATGAGCA
>WFTY01000289.1 GCA_015485245.1 Anaerolineales bacterium
GAATTATTGATCCAGAAGGCTTCGTACTCCACCCCGCGCGCATCCAGGTAGGCGCGCACGCGCTGCTGGCTTGTGTCGGCGGTGTTTTGCAGCAGGTTGACCACAAACCGTCCGCGCGCCTCCCAATCCAGCTGGTAGGCAAAGTCAAAATCGGGCTGAGAGCGGAACTGGATCATGTAACCGGCTTCCTGCTCCGAAAGAAACTGCGCCTGTAGCTCCGGTTCGATGGCCGGTTGTGGCGGCGCTTCCCCTTGCGGCAACGGCGCGGCGCGTGCGCCCCAATCGCGGCCCGCGGGGAGCAACAAAGTCAAAACGAGAAGAGCAACAATGAAAAAGCTGACGAATCGGGTAATGGGCTTCATGCGCAGCGTTCCACGCCCCCTTCGGGTTGAGGAGGCCGGTCGGGTATAATTCTACCAGAAGACCACGGACGACAGATGACAGACGACGGACGACGGGCCGCGGTCCGTCGTCGGCAGTCAGGCCAAAGGAGCACACCCTCATGCAAACCCTCATCCTCGGCGCCACCGGCTTCATCGGCGGGCACATCGCCAGGGCTGCGCTCGAAGCAGGCTGGCAGGTGCGCGGCCTGCGAAGGACCCCACAAAGCGTCGGTCACCTGGAGGGACTGCCGGTGGAATGGGTCTCCGGCGACCTGAACGACCCGGCCTCGCTGGAGAAAGCCATGCAGGGCGTAGAAATCGTCTTTCACGCGGCGGCCTACTATCCCACCGACGGCGACAAACGCAAAGTACCCGCACAAGTCGAAGCCGCGCGGGCGGAGATGGCGAATGTGCTCACCGCGGTGCGTCAATCGGGCGTGCGCCGGTTGATCTACACCTCAACGCTCTCCACCATCGGGCAGCCCCCGGCGGGCGCCAATCGCCTGGCCGATGAGCGCGATGTCTATCAACCGGGCACGCTGGCGGAGAGCGGCTACTATGAAGCCAAAATTGTGATGGAGCAGGCGGTGCTGCAAACCGCGGCGGACTGGCTCGACGCGGTGGTGCTTTGCCCAACGGCGGTCTTTGGCCCTGGGGATGTGCACCTGACAACCGGCGGGCTGTTGATCGCCGCGGCTCGCGGGCTGGCGATCGCCTGGCTGCCGGGCGAGATCAACGTGGTGGACGTGCGCGACGTGGCTGCGGCCCACATCGCCGCGGCTGTGCGCGGCCGGCGGGGAGAACGTTACATCCTCGGCGGGCACAACTACACCGTGCGCCAGGCACTGGAAATCGTCGCCCGCGTCGCCGGCGCTCGCCCACCGCGCTTCGGCATCCCTTCGTGGGCGATTCAGGGATTGATCTGGTTGGGTGACCAGCTACCCTTCCTGCCCCTGCCCGCCAATCACCTGCGCGCCCTGCCGTTATGGCAGGGATACAACACGATCAAAGCACAAACCGAACTGGGCTTGCAGCCGCGCCCCTTTGAAGAGACTGTGCGCGATGCGCTGGCGTGGTTTCGAGAGCACGGACAATTGTGACGCCAGACGACGAACGACAAACCGCTGACCGCATCAACCCGACTGCCTGACCAACCTAACCAATGAACCGATGAGCCAATGAACCGCATTCTGATCGTGGAAGACGAACCCGCCCTGCAAGAGACGCTAAGCTACAACCTGCAGCGCGAGGGCTATCAGGTCAGCGTGGAGGGAGACGGGAGCCGGGCGCTAGAGCTTGCCCGTGAAATGCAACCCGATCTGGTGATCCTCGACGTGATGCTGCCGGGCATGGATGGATTCGAGATCACTCGCTTGCTGCGCGCCGAGATGCGCGTCCCCATCATCATGCTGACGGCGCGGGACGATGAGATTGACCGCGTGCTGGGGTTGGAAATCGGCGCCGACGACTACATGACTAAGCCCTTCTCCATGCGCGAACTGCTCGCCCGGGTGAAGGCGCAACTGCGCCGCATCCGCATGGAACGGGAAGAGGCTGCCAAACCCGCGGAGGCAAAGCTGAAGTTTGGCGATTTAAGCATCTACCCCGAACGGCGCGAGGCGCGCCTGGGCGAAAAGTCCATCCCCCTCAAACCCAAAGAGTTCGACCTTTTACTGTACCTGGCCCAAAACCCGAGGCGCGTGCTGAGCCGCGACCATCTGTTGGAGCACGTCTGGGGGTGGAATTTCAGCGGCGGCAGCCGCACCGTGGACGTCCACATCCGCTGGCTGCGCGAGAAGATCGAAGCTGACCCCTCCAGGCCCCAACGCATCATCACCGTGCGCGGGGCCGGTTACCGCTTTGAGGGCTGAAATGCGCCGCAGCTTTACCTGGCGGGTCTTCGCCCCCATCGCCCTGCTGATCGTCTTGTTGACCGCTGGTTTCGGCGCGCTTACGCTCCGCTGTGGAGGAGCGCAATCGTGGAAAACTCTCGTTCCCCTGGGGCTGATCGCGCTTGCCCTGGCCTGGGGGATCGCCTGGGGGATCAGCCATCCCCTGCGCGCGCTGACGCGACAGGCGCAACGCGTCGCCCGCGGCGAACGAACGGAGATCATCCCCACCGCCCGCAGCGACGAAATCGGGCAGCTCAGCCGGGCGATCAACGCCCTGATGCGCAAGCTGCAAACCCAGATCGACGCCCTGCAATCAGAACAAGGCACGCTGCGCGCCATGCTGCAAACCATGAACGACGGTGTGCTGATCGTAGACGAGGCAGGCCGCGTGGCATTGATCAACGCCGCGGCGGAGCAGCTCTTCCACCTGGAACCGGGTTGGGGAACGAGACGCTCGCTGGTGGAGGTGTTGCGCCACCACCAGTTGATCGCTCTGTGGCGCACTTGCCGGGAAAGCGACGAGGAACAACGCCTTACGCTGGAGTTGTCGCGCCAGCAACTCTTCATTCAGAGCATCGCCGCTCCTCTGGGGCAGGCGCTGCCCGGCCACATTCTGATGCTTTTTCAGGACCTAACCCGCGTCCGCCGTCTGGAAACCGTACGCCGGGATTTCATCTCCAACATCTCGCACGAGCTGCGCACCCCGCTGGCCTCGCTCAAAGCCCTGACCGAGACGCTGCAAAGCGGTGCGCTGGAAGATCCCCCAGCCGCGCGTCGTTTTCTGGAGCACATGGAAACCGAGGTGGACGCCCTCACCCACATGGTGACCGAGCTGTTGGAACTTTCGCGCATCGAATCCGGCCAGGCGCCGCTTCAGTTGCGCCCCACCTCGGCAGAAGCACTGCTGCAGACGGCGGTTGAACGCTTGCGGGTACAGGCCGAGCGCAAAGGATTAACCTTGACGGTCGAAGTGACCGCTGACCTGCCGCCTGTGCTTGCCGATGCGCCGCGCCTGGGACAGGTGCTAGTCAACCTGCTGCACAACGCCATCAAGTTCACTCCGACAGGCGGCGCCATTCACCTGAGCGCCCAACAAGACGGAAACCGCGTCGTCTTTCAAGTGCAGGATAACGGTGTGGGCATCCCCGCCGACGACCTGCCGCGCATCTTCGAACGCTTCTACAAAAGCGATCGCGCCCGCGCCAGCGGCGGCACCGGCCTGGGATTGGCGATCGCCAAACATATCGTCGAGGCGCACGGGGGGAAGATTTGGGTCAAGAGCGTGGAAGGGGAAGGCAGCGTGTTCGAGTTTGGGATTCCGAGGGAAGAGTAACCAGGAATTGGGGATTGGGAGATTACCAACGGGCGCGGGGGTAATTTGCCAGAATCGCCCGGTCTTTGGTCAGCAGCACCGCATCCTCCAGGCTGGCCTGGGCGACGATCAGACGGTCGAAGGGGTCGCGCGTCCAGTGATAGGCCACCGCCCGCGAGATGACAGCATCCAAAGGAGCATCGCGCACCGTCAGGCCCAGCCGCTGCTCCAGGTCGTCCACAATTTGCGCGGCATCGTGCGCCAGCCGCCGAATTTCATAGAGATACTGCAATTCCAGCCGCACGATGGGGGAAATGCCGACCTCGTTCTCGTTGATCAGGGCGCGAACCGGCGGCTCGAACTTCTCGACCAGGCCGGCATAAAGCCAGGCGACTACATGCGTGTCAAGGTAGATCAAGGCTGATCTCCCCCTCCCAGGTGATCTCTACCAGATCATCCGGGTCGCCCAGAATGACATCCCGGCGCGCAACCAGGTTCTGAAACTTATCCACCGGCTCCACCGGCACAATCTTCAGGCGCTTATCGCCCTTCTTAATTTCAAGCGGCGCGCCGGTTTCCAGAACCTCATCCAGCAGTTTGTAGATATTCGCTCGCAGTTCGGTGGGAGTTACAGTTTTCATCGCTTCACACGTTGCCTCTCGCCCGATTGACGTACGCCTATTATAACATAAAACGTACGCAAAGAAGATCGCGGATGTAGAACAACTGCTCGCAGTTGTTCAGCAATTGTCCCACTAATACCCCATCCTCACATCCACCCTGTTGGGCAGCGGCTCGCCGCGCGCCGCGGCGTTGATCATCGCCGCCAGTTGTTCAACGCGCAGGCGATCGGCTTCCAGCGAGCTGCCGCCGCGATGAGGACTCATCACCACGTTATCTAACTCGTCGAAGGGAAAATCGGCAGGCGATGTAGCGGTCATCGCTGCTTCGTCGCGCGGGTAGTTGTACCACACATCCAGACCAGCAGCGAATAAACGCCCCGCGCGCAGCGCCTGGTAGAGCGCTTCTTGATCCACCAGCGGGCCGCGCCCCACATTGACCAATATCGCCCGCTCCGGAAGCAAATCCAGCTCGCGCGCACCGATGATGGCGCGCGTCTCGTCGGTCAACGGCAGGGTGAGGATCAACACCTCAGCCTGGGGCAGCAAATCGTGCAAGGCAGCGAGCGAGTATACATCCATTTCGCCCTGCGGATCGCGTCGCACGCCCAGGATGCGCATTCCCATCCCCTGTAACGCGCGCCCTATACGGCGACCAATCTCGCCGTACCCCAAAATCAATGCTGTCTTGCCTTCCAAGCGCAACGAACAATCGGGGCGTGAGCGGTAACGCCAGTTGGCGGCGCGCAGGGCGCGGTCCGCGGGGATCAGGGTCTTCGATGCCGCCAGCAGCAAGGCCAGCGCCATCTCCGCGGTATCGGCGGCGTTGTAGTGCAGATTGTGCACCGAGATGTGTGCGTAAGCGCTCAACAGGCGGCAGATATCTTTCGAGACACCCGCCCAGGGGACGATGACCCACTTCAAATCCGGACAGGCCTCCAGATGTTCAGAGTCCAGCCGCCCCGTCACCAGGAGATGACAATCTTCGGGCGGAGCATCTCCCCAAGTCAGGCGGATGCCCGCGTCAAGGCGCTCGGCGATCATCTGGGGTTCGGTCTCATCCACCCAAAAGGGAATCAGATGAACGGTCAACGAAAAAGCAGGTGGGGTGCTCATGCGCATAGTGTAGCACAAGTCGCGCGCCAGTCGCTCGAGGGTAGTTAACCGGCTGTTAACCATTCCTTGACCAGTTATTAAAACTAGCCCGCATAACCCTTAACCCCGCCATGCTAGACTTCAGCTATCCAAAGTTGCCTTACCTGAGGAGGTACAAACAAATGCAACGCAAACTTTACATCGTCCTTTCGCTCTTCACGCTGACTGCCGCCCTGCTGACGGCCTGCGGCGGGAAAGCGACCGTCGCCCCGCCGCAAACCGCACAGGAGACCGCGCCGGCGGGACAAGAAGCCGCCCCTGCTGAAGCAGAGGCCAGTCTGCTCCCCTCCGTAGACCCGCTGGCCGTCTCCGGCGACGTGGTCACCGCCGGCAGTTCCACCGTCTTCCCGCTGGCCGAACGCATGGCCGAACGCTTCCAGGATGAAGGTTTCGGTGGGCAGATCACAATCGACTCCATCGGCTCCGGCGCCGGGTTCGAGCGCTTCTGCGTCTCCGGCGAGATCGACGTCTCCAATGCCTCCCGCCCCATCAAGGACTCGGAGGTTGAATCCTGCCGCGGCATCGGCCGCCAACCAGTGGAGTTTCGCGTCGGCACCGACGCCCTGGCCGTCACCGTCTCCAAAGACAACGACTTCGTCACCGATGTCACACTCGATGAACTCACGCTGATCTTCTCCACCGCGGAGAAATGGTCCGACGTGCGCCCCGAATGGCCGGACGAACCCATCCTGCGCTACATTCCTGGCACGGACTCCGGCACTTTCGACTACTTTGTGGAGGAAGTCTTCAACAAAGACGAGGAACCAATCCTCTCGGCGGCGAACACGCAGCTCTCTGAAGATGACAACGTCCTCGTTCAGGGCATCGAAGGTTCGCCTTATGCCATCGGCTTCTTCGGCTACGCTTACTATGCTGAAAACAGCAAGCAACTCACCGTCCTCGCCATTGAAGGAGTTGAACCCTCCGCTGAGACGGTTGACGCGGGGACCTACCCTCTGGCACGCCCGTTGTTCATCTACTCCGACCCCGCTATCATGCAGGAAAAACCCCAGGTGGCCGCTTACATCAACTTCTTCCTGACCTACGTCAATGAGGAGATCGTCGATGTCGGTTACTTCCCTGCCAGCGGTGAAGCCCTGCAACAATCCATACAAAACTGGCTCGACGCTATGGGACAGTAACTCCAGCAACCATCACAATGTAAGATATAATCCTGGCAAGAAAATCAGGCCAGCATACTTCCGAAGCCTCAGTGGCTTCGGAAGTATGGGTAAAAGTCTGGAGCACAACTGAGGATTCGCCAATGGCACCACAACCGCAAGGCTCACCCGATACCGACCTGCGCCGTCGGCCCCGTAGAACAGAAACGCTGATTCAACTCTTCCTGTTCCTGGCCGCGGCGCTCTCTATTTTCACCACCATCGGCATCATCTACGAACTGGGTAAGGAATCACTCAGCTTCTTCTCCCGCCAGCTCTGGGAAGACACCAACAAACAACTTGCCACCGATATCGGAGCGGATGAAACCCGCTTCACGGTCACTGCCAGCGGGAGCGCGCTCTACCGCGATGAAATCATCCGCGTGGACGATGAAATCATGCAGGTGGTCGCCATCGAAGGGCAAAGCATCGAGGTACAGCGCGGCCTCCAGGACACAACCCCAACCCCGCACACAGGCGGCATCGAACTCTTTCAGGCGCGGCGGGTCAGCCTGGTGGAGTTCTTCACCGAAACCCAGTGGAATCCCCAGATCGGACAGTTTGGCATCTGGCCGCTGCTGAACGCCACGCTGATGACATCGGCGATCGCCATGCTGGTGGCGCTGCCCCTGGGGTTAAGCATCGCCATCTACCTGAGCGAATACGCCTCCTGGCGAGCGCGGAGCATCATCAAGCCCATCCTGGAAATCCTGGCCGGAATCCCCACCGTGGTATACGGCTACTTTGCGTTGACCTTCATGACTCCTTTGTTGCGCGCCATCTTCGGCAAAGACGTGGTGGAAATCTACAACACCGCCTCGGCGGGGATCGTGATCGGCATCCTGGTGATCCCGCTGGTAAGCTCAATGAGCGAGGACGCCATGAGCGCGGTGCCGCGCAGCCTGCGGGAGGCCGCCTTTGGCCTGGGCGCCACCCGCCTGGAGACGGCGATCAAGGTGGTGCTGCCGGCGGCTTTTTCAGGCATCGCGGCGGCGTTCATCGTCGCCATTTCCCGCGCCATCGGCGAAACGATGATCGTCGCCATCGCCGCGGGAGCCGGCCCCAACTTCACCTTCAACCCCTTCCAGGCCGCCGAGACGATGACCGGGCATATCGTCCGCATCAGCGGCGGCGACCTGAGCTACGACTCGATTGACTATAACAGCATCTTCGCTATCGGCCTGTTGCTGTTCTTCATCACCCTGGGGTTAAATATCATCAACCAGCGCGTGGTGCGCAAATTCCGCGAGGTGTACGACTGATGTCCGCTCCCCAACCCACATCCGCCATCACCGAACAAGGCGTCTATCAGCCCCAACTCCCCCATCGGCGGAGCGTTGGACGCCTCTGGCTGATGATCTTCCAGCTCTCCACGCTGATCGGCGTGATCGCCCTGACGGCGCTGCTGCTCAACATCATCAACTCGGCATTTGGTTACGTCGCTGTTGTGAACAAGATAGACCCGGCCAGCCTGGCGATCAACGGCATTCCCCTGGAAAACCTGCACCCCGTGGATCTGACTCAAATCCTGCAGGCGAATGTCTCTGTGGGGTTGTTCCGCAAACTGGAAAACGACAAACCCTTCAAGCAGCGCACCCGCGAGGAGATTTACGCCCTGGTCATCGAACGGGTAGTGCAACCGCGAGTGGAGAAAAGCTGGCCGCTATTCGATTCAATTTTCCGCAGACCGGAGATCTTCCGCCAGGCCGCGGCGGAGTACCCGGAAGCCGAGATCATCTTCCGCTCCTGGCTGACGCCTGACTTCCTGGTCAAACCCCAATCGTCGAAGGCTGAATTCGCCGGGGTGCGCACGGCGGTGCTCGGTTCGCTGTGGACGATCGCCATCACCATCCTGTTCGCTTTCCCCGTCGGGGTGGGCGCAGCCATTTACCTGGAGGAATACGCCGGCGACTCCTGGGTCAACCGCCTCATCCAGACCAACATCAACAACCTGGCCGGGGTGCCTTCGATCATTTATGGCATCCTGGGGCTGGCGATCTTCGTGCGGGCGTTGGAGCCGTTCACCAGCGGGGCAGTCTTTGGATATGTGGAGGACGCCACCACCGCCAACG
>WFTY01000290.1 GCA_015485245.1 Anaerolineales bacterium
ACCTCACCGCCCTTGACCTTCAAATCGCGGATCATATTCAGCGTAACCAGGTCCTTACGCAGATCGGGGTCTTGCACTTGACGCAGCGCAGCCAGGACGGCTTCCTGCGTAACTTTTTCACTCATGACTACTACCTATTTACCTTATAAGTCTCAGGCTTTGCCGCGCCGTGCTTTCGCCGCACTCTTCTTGGCGGCTTTTTCGGCGCGCGCGGCCTCTTGCAACGCGTAGTTGCGCGGGCGGATATCTTTGTAATACTCCGCCGGTTTAAGCAGTTTTTCCTTATCGTAGATGTTGTTAGCATGCCGATCGTACACGGCCAGCTCATAGTCGTGATCCATGATGATAGCGTCAAAGGGACAGAACTCGGCGCACAGGCCACAGTTCATGCACACATCCACGTCGATGAAGAACTCCGCCGGTTCAGGAACTGGCCGGCCGGTCTCCGGGTCCTTCGAGCGATGGATCCAGATGCACTGCGGCGGACACACCTTGGCGCAAATGCCGCAGGAGGTGCAGCGAATCTCGCGCTCACCGTCCTCGCCCTCGTCGTAAACCAGGAAGGGGATAAAGCGAAACTCTTCGGGAGTGGGCAGTTTTTCTTCCGGGTACTGCACGGTGAAGATGCCGCGCGCGTCCTTGCTACTGCGATAGGCAATGCCTTTCTCTGTACCGTAGCGGCTCTTGCCCATGCGGATATCATCCACATAGGTATCAATAAAGTGCTTCAGGGTTACGCCTAACCCTTTCAGGATTCCCTTGCCATACATATCGTCTCTCCCGTTTAGCGGTCGGTTTCGCCCAATACGATGTCGATTGAACCGAGGATGATGATCGCGTCGGCGACCTTATCGCCCTCGCACATCTTACCCAGTGCAGTCAGGTTGATAAACGATGGCGCCCGCACGTGATAACGCCAGGGATTGGCGCTGCCATCGGAAACGATGTAGAAGCCCAACTCGCCCTTGGGGCCTTCCACGCGTCCATAGGCCTCACCCGCGGGCACGCGGATCGAGTATTTCGGTTTGCCAGAGATAATCTCGCCCTCAGGCAAATCGTCCAACGCCTGCTGCAAAATGCGGATGCTTTGACGGATCTCGTCCAGGCGCACCAGGTAGCGATCATACACATCGCCGTGATAGCGCACCGCCACGTCAAAATCGAAGCGGTCGTAAATGCCGTAAGGATCGGCGCGGCGCACGTCATAAGGCACGCCAGAAGCGCGCAACACCGGCCCGGCCGCCGAGTAAGCGATAGCCTCCTCCGGGGTGAGCACACCCACGCCCTCACAGCGCGCCCGCACGATTTCATTCTCGGTCAGGTAGCGATCCAACTCGTCAATCTTGCGCGGCAGACGCTCAAAGACCAGATCGCGCATCTTCTCGTACACTCCCGGCGGCAGATCGCGCGCCACGCCACCAAAGCGGAAGTAGTTGCACATCATGCGCGAACCGGCCACCGCCTCGAAGATATCGAGGATCAGCTCGCGCTCTTCCAGCGCATAGAGCATCGGGGTGAAGAAGGCGCCCAAATCGTTGAGCAGCGTACCGATGGCAAACACATGGTTGACGATACGGGTAAACTCCGCCATGATCACGCGCAGATACTCGGCGCGCTCCGGCACCTTCGCCTTATCGCCCAGCAGCTTCTCTACCGCCTGCACATATCCCCAGTTGTTGCTCATCGAGGCCAGGTAATCCAGACGGTCGGTGAAGGGAATGTTCATCAAGTAGGTGTTGCGCTCACCGATCTTCTCGTGGTTGCGGTGCAGGTAACCCATCACCGGCTCCAGGCGCACAACCGTCTCGCCCTCCAGCGAAACCACCATGCGGAAGACGCCGTGCGTTGAAGGGTGCTGCGGCCCCAGGTTGACGACCACCTGCTCGGTCTTCAGGTCTTCGTCGCCATCGCCTGCATCGAAGCCGCGCAGCCCGCCGTAGAACCCTTCCTCCCCTACCGGCGTCCATTTCTCCGGATCAAACTTCTCCGGGTAGACCACGTTCTTCCCAAAGGGATTTTTGTCCTCCGCGCGGTAAACATCACCTCCCGGCCAGCGGCTATCGAAGGGCTTCTTCTCCTCTTCGAAATAAGCCTCTTTCCAATCCTTGCGCAACGGATGACCGGCAAAGCCCTCCCACATCAAAATGCGCTTGAGGTTGGGATGCCCCTCAAAACGAATACCAAGCAAATCCCAGGCCTCGCGCTCCTGGAAGTCAGCGCCCTTGTAGACGCCCACCAGCGAAGGGACAACGGCATCCTCGCGGGGAACCTGCACTTTGAAGACCAGCGCGCCGCCGCCGGTGGATTTATACGCGTGGTAAACCACCTCCATCTTGCCCTCGGGGAGATAATCCACGCCGGTAACCGAAGAGAGGTAATCGTAGCCGAATTCATCGCGCAGCGCGGTGGCGAACTCCACCAGGCGATCCGCGGCGACGATATAGCCCTGGTACCCCTTGCGCTCGTCCTGGGAGACTCCTTCAGGAAAACGCGCCAGGATGTCGTTTTCAGCGATCAACGTTGTGTCGGCCATGTCTATTCCTCCACCTGGGCCTGGTCAGCCGCCTGAGCCAGTTTCACCTGAAATTCGGGGAAATCCCGGGGGTCAATCAAATCCGGCCCCAGGATAGGGACAGGGATCGCCGGCAAGTCTTCCTTCTGGTACCAGCGCACCGTCTTGATGGATTGCTTCTCCATCATCTCCTGAAGCTTCATCAGCCCGTAGAGCAACGCCTGAGGGGTGGGAGGACAACCAGGGATGTAGACATCCACGGGAAGGAACTTGTCAATCCCAGAGACTACATTGTAGCCTTCCTTGAAGGGGCCGCCGCCCGAAGCGCACGCGCCCATGGCGATCACATACTTGGGTTCTGGCATCTGGTTGTAAAGGCGCACAATCTGCGGCACCATCTTCTTGGTCACCGTGCCCGAAACCAGCATCACATCCGCCTGACGCGGGCTGGGACGCATGATCTCCATGCCAAAGCGGGAGAGATCAAAGCGACTGGCCGCCGTAGCGATCATCTCGATGGCGCAGCACGCCAGTCCAAACATCATCGGCCAGGCCGAGTAGCGCCGTCCCCAGTTGTATAGCTTGTCCAACGTGGTGACCGCCACCATGTTTCGCATCTCCGGCGGAATCTCGTACCCTTTTGCATTCAGTTCTTCCGACATCGGTAAAAACTCCTTGCGTCTCGTCAGATTGTCTGGCAAACGACCTTCGCCATTTACGTCGCCAGCGGACAGCCCCAAGCAACAGGGGCACGGCCCCAATTATACTCCGCGAAAGAAGGTCGTCAACGCAGATTAACGCTAAAGATTTTTTGCGTTAATCCAGTATAATTCAGCCATGCCAAAAGCACAGGATCAGATTCTCCAGGCGTTGCGAAGGCGCCACATGGCAACCGCCCGCGAACTCAGCCGTGATCTATACATGACTCCGGCCAACGTGCGCCATCACCTCGCCAATCTGAAGGCGCAAAACCTGGTTGAGGTGATCAGCGAACAGCGCGCCGGAGAGCGCGGGCGTCCCAGCAGGGTCTACGCCCTCACCCACCAGGCCAGGGAAAGCAACGTCGATCTGCTGGTAGACGCTCTGCTCAAGGCGCTGCTGGCCAACAACGACGCCGGGAGCGCTTTCACCAACGTCGTTCCCCACCTCTTCGGCCAGGCGCCAGCGGGGAGTTCCTTTCTTCAACGATTGAACCAGGCCACCACGCGCCTGAACGCGCTGAAATATCAATGCCGCTGGGAGGCCTCTCCCGAAGGGCCGCGGGTGATCCTGGGGAACTGCCCCTACGCGGCCGTACTGGCCGAGAACCCAGAACTATGCCAGATGGATCAAGCCGCGCTGGAGCATCTGCTTGGCATCCCCATGCAACAGGTCGCCCGGCTGGAGCGCGGCCCCCAGGGCGCGCCGCGCTGCATGTTCATCCGCAAGGAAACGTGACTTTACACAAAGCA
>WFTY01000291.1 GCA_015485245.1 Anaerolineales bacterium
CGTTCAGGCTCCCAGCGAGCTGATCGGCGCGGTCGGCCAGGCCGATGAATTCCAGTGCTTCCAGGGCAATCTCGGTGGCCTCGCGCAGGCCGCGGTTGTGTTGTCCAAAGCAGGCGCCTACCGTCACGTTTTCCAGCACGCTCAACTCGTTGAGCGGTTTGACGATTTGGTGCGTGCGCGCCATGCCCATGTGCGCCATCTCGTAGGTTTTCGCGCCGGTGACCTCTTTGCCGCGGAAGAACACTCTTCCGCTGTCGGGGGTGTAGACTCCGCTGATTACGTTGAAGAGGGTGGTCTTTCCCGCACCGTTTGGGCCGATCAGGCCGAGGATCTGGCCTTCGGCCAGGTCGAAGGTGATGTCGGAGAGGGCAGTCAGGCCGCCAAAGGTTTTGACGACGCCCTCCACCTGCAACAGCATGGTCATTGCAATACCCTCCGTGTTTTCGGGAAGCGGTGACGCAGCCAGCCGATGGCGCCGGCAGGGATGAACAGCACGATTACCAGCAGCAGCATCCCGGTCACGGTCAACTGGATGTTCTTGAAGAAGCGATTGGTGAGCAGAAAGCCGCGCGCCCACTGGAAGCCCAGGCCGCCTACCACCGGGCCGATGACGGTGCCGTATCCGCCCAGCATAATCATCACGATGGCCTCAATGGATGCGGCCAGCGGGAAGGCGTCGTGCGGTTCTACGCTGCCGTTCTTGAAGAAAAACAACGCCCCCAGGATTCCAGGGAAGATCGCCGAGAGCACGAAGGCCCAGGTTTTGGCTGCGGGCGCCACCACGCCCATCACCTCCGCCGCATCCTCATCTTCGCGGATGGCCAGCAGTCCTAACCCGAATTTGGAGACGCGCACCCGGTGCGAGACGATGACCACGATCAGCGTGAGCAATACCATCAGATAAAAGGCCATTTGCAAGGCCTGCATCGCGCCACCGTATTGCTGGTATACCTTGAAGTTCATCGTCAAACCGATGGGGCCGCCGAAGGGTTGGAAGTTGTTGATAAACGCGCGCACTGCTTCGTTGACGCCGATGGTGGCCAGGGCGAAGTACGCCCCGCGTAGCTGCAAGATGGCTTTCCCCAGCAAAAATGCCAGCAGGCCGGAGGCCAGCCCGCCGACCAGCATGGCGGGGACGAGCGGCCAGTTTTGCACAGCCACCAGGTAGAATCCCACGTATCCGCCCAGGCCAAAGAACACGATGTGTCCAAAGCTGACGTAGCCGGTGTAGCCCAGCAGGATGTTCAGGCTGGCGGCCAGGGTGATGGCCTTCAGGATGGTGAAGGCCGACTCGCGGTCGGATGCCTGGCTGGTGACCAGGGGCCAGGCTGCGATAAGGAGCACCAGGAGTATGGGCAGCAACAGGCCAAGTGAGGATTGCAGTCGTTTCATTGTTTCGCTCCAAACAGGCCGCTGGGTCGCAGTCGCAGGATGACGACGAACAGCACGAATTCCACAACGGGCACCCAGGTGGTGGGCATCATCACCGGGATCAGGCCTTCCAGCACGCCCAGGATCAGGCCGCCGAAAAGCGCACCCACAGGGTTGCCCAACCCGCCCAAAACTACGATGACGAAACTCTTTAACTCGTATACGCCACCGGAAAGGATGGTGAAGGGGAAAAAAGTGGAGATCAGCCCGCCGGAGAAAGCGGCCAGCAGCGTGCCGATGCCGAAGCTTAACGCCAGGATTTTTGTGGATGGTACGCCCATCAGCTCCGCTGCAGAGCGGTTGTTTGCCACAGCGCGGATGTATCTTCCCGGTCGTGTGCGTTGCAGGAACAGGTACAACCCCCCTGTGGCAAGCAGCGCGGCCAGGGCGGCGACCACGCGCGTCCAGAGCAGGGTGATCGGCCCGATCGAGCTGGTTCCCAGGGTGAATTCTATGTTGCGCGGCGAGGTGGTGAAGTAAGCCGTGCCCAGGCCGATGATCACCATATTGATGGCATAGGTCGCCAGCAGCGTGGAGAGGTGAGGCGCATCAATCACGCGATGTACCGCGATGGCGTAGATCACGATGCCCAGCAGCAACCCCAGTGCGGCGACCACGATCACCGCCAGGTAGGGATGCAGTCCCAGCGCGGCAGCCAGCAGGTAGACGCCGAACATCCCCAGCGCGATCACCGGGCCGTGAGAGAGGTTGATCACGTCCATCACGCCCCAGATCAGCGTCATGCCCATCGCCGCCACGCCGTACACGAACCCCAACAGCAATCCATCGGTGAGCGAGGCGAGTACAAAATCCATTAAACGCTCCTTGTCAGAGATGCAGGACTTCCCGCGGGGGAACCCTTTGGGAAGTCCTGGACTACAGTTTGGTTGTTTTACGGGTTAGTGCAACGGGTATAGCACTTCAGCTGTGGCGCCATCTGCTGGCCAGACCACCTGCTTGGCCAGGTTGCCGTCGGCGTCCTTCTGCCACTGGATGTACACCATCGAGTGGCCGATCTGCAGGCCGTGCGCTTCGGCGGTGGTGTCGAACTTGATCTTGCCGAAGAACAGGGTCAGATCCATGGCGTCGAGGGCGGCTTTGATCTTTTCGGGGTCGGTGGAGTCGGCGTCGCGAATGGCTTTCTCGAGCACCAGCCCGGCGGCGTAGCCGCCCGCGGAGTGGTAGGAGGGTTCTTCGTCATAAGCGGCGGTGTAAGACTGCACGAATTCGTCGCCCGTCGGGCCGAAGTCCGGCGTGAAGGCGGCCAACGGCTCCCACTGGCTGGGGCCGATCACGCCCACCGCGGCGTCGCCCAGGTCGGCGAAATCAGGCTCTGGCGGGGCCACCAGCAGCGCCAGGAATTTGATAGCGACCTCTTTCTCGTACAGTTGGCGGGCGAAGGTTGAGCCATCCTGGAAGTGCCCGCCGCCGAGCACGGCCTCGGCGCCGCTGTCGATGATCTTGTTGATGAACGAGCCGAAGTCGGTGGTTTCAGGGTCGTAGCCCTCGAAGAGTACCACGTCGTAGCCTTGCTCCTCGGCGTAGGCTTTAGCGGCTTCCACTACGCTGGTAGAGAACTTGGAGTTCTCGTAGACAAAGGCCACTTTGCTCACCGCGGAGTCAGTCGCTTTCAGCAAGTCCACCGCGCCAGCCAGGTATCGACTGGCAGGGGTGTAAATCTGGAAGACCTGAGTGTACCCTTGCTTGTAAGTGGCGTCGGACGCTGCGCCGGTGGTGAGCATCACCTTGCCGTATTGCTCGGCGATCACTGCGGCCGCGGCGGTTAGACCGGAGGAGTAGGGGCTGATGAGCAGGTCGGCGTTGTCCTCCGTCGCCAGACGTGTGTACAGCTCTTGGACGCGGTCTTTGTTGCTCTCATCGTCGTAGGAGACCGCGGCAAACTTGACCACCGTGCCGTCGCTCAGGGTGATGCCGCCGGCATCGTTGATCTGCTGCATCCACAGGTTGAAGCCGCGCACCTGACGGCCGGAGGATGTCTCGTATTTGCCTGTCTGAGAGGCGGTGAAGCCGATGGTCAGCGTGACTTCTTCCGCCGCGGCGGGCATCTCTTCCGCGGGGGCCTGCTCTTCGGCCGGGGCTGCTTCTTCGGCAGCCGGCGCGGGTTTGCAGGCAGCCAGGGCGAGCATCGCCGCCAGGAGCAGCAGAATCATCAGATAAACTTTGCGCTTCATTATGGTCCTCCTAAACAAGATGTTTTTTTGGGATGAAAAGATGAGAATGGGACGCTAGATGCGAACAGGGTGCGCAATGGCCGGGTCACCTCCTTTCTTGCGCACCGGATGAAAATGATTGTCGCGAACGAGCGCGCCAAACATTCGCGGCTCACACAAGTTTCGTTCGTGTAACTCATTGTAGGGTGAGCGCACAAAAATTGAATAAAAATATATCGGGATTTCTAAAAAGAGAATAAAAAAGGCAGTATCACGATTAAGCATCGTGATACCCCACAACTTCTGTGGCACTCGAAAAAAGTAGGTGGGAAGCGAAGAAACGTTAAGCGGCGTTGGGTTCGTTTTTTGCTGTTGATGGCTTGGGTGGCTCAAAGCGATAGCCTATGCCGCGCTCGGTCAGGATGTACTGTGGTTGCGAGGGGTTGACCTCAATTTTCTGGCGCAAATGCCCCACGTAGACGCGCAGATACTCGGTTTCCTCGCCGTATTCGGGCCCCCACACGTTTTTCAGGATGGCCTGGTGGGGCAGCACCTTGCCGGCGTGCTCCATCAGATAAACCAGCAGGCTGAACTCGGTTGGCGTCAGGCTGACGGGAGCGCCGCGCACGCGCACTTCATGACGTTCCAGGTTGACGACGATATTCCCGTGGATGAGTTGCCCCTGGCGCACGGGCGTCTCGGACCAGTGCGCTCGTCGTAGCACCGCCTTCACCCGCGCCAGCAGTTCACCCACGCCGAAGGGTTTGGTCAAATAGTCATCTGCGCCCAGGTCGAAAGCGCGGATTTTGTCACGTTCCTCATCCAGCGCGGTGAGGATGATGATCGGCACGGTGGAATGCTGACGGATGCGGCGCGTGGTTTCCAATCCGTCCATGCGCGGCATCATCATGTCGAGGATGACCAGGTCAACATTTTGCGTGTTGAACACCGCCAGGGCTTCCAGGCCATTGGCTGCGGTGACTACCGAGAAGCCGCGTACTTCCAGGTTGCGGCGGACAAAATCGCGTAACGGTTTTTCGTCGTCAACGACCAGTACCAGTGGATTGTTCATCCTCGTTATCCTTCCTCGATTTCATCGCCGTTTGGATGGCGCGGCAGGGAGAACGCAAAGCACGCCCCGCGCTGACGCTCTTCCAGCCAGATTTCGCCGCCGTGCGCCTGGATGAATCCTTTGCAAATTGCCAGCCCCAGCCCGGCGCCGGAGGCGGTGCGTGAAAGGCGGTTATCCACGCGGTAAAAACTCTCGAAGATTTGCTCGCTCTCTTCTCCGGGGATTCCGGGGCCTTCGTCGGCCACGCGCACGATCACATTCTCATCGTCGTAATCCGCCAGGATGTAGATGGGGGAGGTCTCGCCGGCATATTTGACTGCGTTCTCAATCAGGTTGCGCAGCACCACCTCCAGCCGGCGGCGATCCACCGGGATGGGTGGAAGGTTGGCGGGCACTTGTACCTGCACGCGGTTGCCGGGCGGCGGGTCGGTGCGTTGGATGGCGTTGTAGATCAATTCGGTGAGGTCGCATTGCACGCGGCGGACCTTCAGGCTGCCGGCGTCGATGCGGGAGAGGTCAAGCAAGTCGTTGACCAACGTGGAGAGACGATCGGCCTCGCGGGAGATGATGGCGATGAACTCGCGCTGCGCGGCCGGGTCCCATTTGACGTCCTCTGCCAGCAGGGTGGTGGCATACCCCTTGATCGAAGCCAGAGGTGTGCGTAGTTCGTGCGAGACCGTGGAGATCAGGTTGGATTTCATGTGATCGAGCTCGCGGTCGGCGGTAATGTCTTGCAGCAGTTGTCCGCGCCCGATAGGGACGTTGTGCGCGTCGGTGACGGTGAAGGTGTATAGTCGCAGCCACAGGTTGCGTCCCTCGTGCAGCAGGGCGATCTCCGGGTTGGGGCTGTGGCTGGTGTGCGCCTCAGGTTCGCCGTGATCGATCAGGCCGGTGAGCTTTTTCAGAGTCTCTGCCGGGCGGCTGGATTTGGCTGCCAGGCGCTCGAAAATGCTCTCAATCGAGGCGCCGATGATTTCGTCGGCGCTCAGCCCGGTGAGCGCTTCGACGCGACGGTTGGCGTAAATCACGCGTTTTTCGGGGTCTTCGAGAATGATGGCGTCGTTCAGGGATTGGATCAGCGCTTCCAGGCGGCGGGTTTGTTCTTGCAGGCGCATGTCGCTGCGGGCGTACAGGGCGGCGTTTTCGATGGCCATGGCCGCGTGGTTGGCGAAGTTGCGCAGCAGAGAGATCTCTTGCTGGTTGAAGACGTGCGGTTCAGGGCGGAAGACGATCAGCACCGAGGGCGGCGCGTAATTGGTGTTCAGCGGCAGGG
>WFTY01000292.1 GCA_015485245.1 Anaerolineales bacterium
CCCCCGACGGCCCCGAAATCGAGGCCACCTTCAAGGATATTGAAAACAAGGTCGCTGCGTTCGAGGCGCACCGCCCCCGGCTGACTCCCGAAATCGCTTTCGAGGATTTCATGGCCATTGTCAAAGAGCTGGAAGCGATCACCACGCTCTCATACAAACTGGATGCCTATCCCAGCCTGTGGTTCGCCGCGGACACCCAAAGCCAGGAAGCCCAGGCACTGATGGCGCGCGTGCAGCAATTCATGGCGCAGATGCAAAACCGCACCCTGTTCTTCTCTCTCTGGTGGAAAGAGCTGGATGAGGAAAACGCCCGGCGGTTGATGGAACCCAGCGGCGACTACCGCTACTGGCTGGAAGGGATGCGTCACTTCAAGCCACACACCCTCAGCGAGCCAGAGGAAAAAATCATCAACATCAAAGACGTGACCGGCTCGCAAGCGCTGGTCACGCTTTACGATTCAATCACCAACCGCTACATCTTCAAGGTGGAGGTGAACGGCGAGGTTCAAGCGTTCACGCGCGGACAACTGGCCCCCCTGATCCAGGGCACAGACCCGGACTTGCGCGCCGCCGCTTATCAGGAAATGTACCGCGTTTACGGCGAGGACGCCCCTATTCTGGGGCAAATGTATCAAACATTGATTCGCGATTGGCGCGCCGAAAACGTGGAAATGCGCCAATACCCCTCACCCATCTCCGCCCGCAACCTGGTCAACGATCTGCCCGATCAGGTCGTAAACACGCTGCTGGAAGTATGTCGGGCCAACATCGGGTTGTTCCAACGCTATTTCAGGCTCAAAGCCAGATGGCTGGGCATGGAGAAACTGCGCCGCTACGACATCTACGCGCCGGTGGCCGAGGCCAGCAAAACCTACGACTTCGACACCGCCGTTAACCTGACTCTGGACGCGTTTCGCGATTTCACCCCGGCGATCGCCGAACTGGCTGAGAAGGTGTTCGCCGAAAATCACATCGATAGCGAAGTACGCAAAGGCAAACAGAATGGCGCTTTCTGCGCCTCAGTGGTGCCGGGGATCACGCCCTACGTCAAGGTCAATTACCAGGGCAGGGCCAACGACGTGGCTACGCTGGCACACGAACTCGGCCACGCCATCCATGCCATGCTGGCCTTTGACCACAATGTATTCACCTTCCACGCCGCGCTGCCCATGGCCGAGAACGCCTCAACCTTCGGGGAGATGCTGCTGGTAGATCGCCTGCTGGAAATCGAGGACGACCCGGACGTGCGCCGCGATATCCTCTTTCGCCAAGTGGACGCTGCCCATGCCACCATCATCCGCCAGGCCTTCTTCGCGATGTTTGAGCTTGCGGCGCACGACATGGTCGCGAAAGGCGCGACGGTGGATCAACTGGCGGAACTCTACTTCGAAAATCTGCAATCCCAGTTTGGCAACGCGGTGGAGATCAACGAGGAATTCAAATGGGAGTGGGTCTCCATCCCCCACTTCTTCCACGTGCCGTTCTACGTTTACGCCTACAGCTTTGGACAGTTGCTGGTGCTCTCGCTCTACAGACAGTACAAGGCGGAGGGCGCGGCCTTCAAACCGCGCTATCTGGAAGTGCTGATGGCCGGCGGTTCAGCCTCCCCAGGGGCGATTTGCGCTCAGGCAGGGCTGGACATCACCAAAGCCGAGTTCTGGCAGGGCGGCTTCGACGTGATCGCTGGAATGATCGCCCAACTGGAAGCCATGCCGATGGCGGCATAATCGCCTCTGCGCCCTCTCGCGGGTTTTGAACCTGCGGGAGGGTTTTTACATCACAGCGAGAGCCACACACCTACGCCCGCCATTACGCTGACCAGCAGCACCAGCAGCCCGGTGTAGAGCAGCATCTGGCGCAGCACCTCGCCCTCACGCCCGGCCATACCTCCCGTGCTGGCGCCGACCACAATCTTGGTGGGGGCAACTACCGAGCCAAGCGCGCCGCCGGCGTTCTGCGCCGCCAGGATCAACGCCACGCTGTAGCCCAGCAATTCAGCGGTGCGCATTTGCAGCACCGAAAAGACCACGTTGGAATTAGTGTTGCTGCCGGTCATGAACGCTCCCAGCGCCCCGATCCAGGGGGCAATCAAGGGGAAGGCGGCTCCAACCCCTTCGGCCAGGCCGCGCGCCAGCGTCTCGGTCATCCCGGCATGCTGCATCACCACCGCCATTGCCACCATCGAGGCAATCCCCACGCTGGAAGACATCACTCGCCGCACTGTGCCGCTGAGGATGCGCCGCGGCGCGCTTTCCGAATACCAGCCGGCTTTTTTGTAAATCCAATAGGCCACCACAGAAGCGTACAGCAGAATCGCTCCGGCATGCCGGAATACCGGGATATCGCGCCCACTCCCCGCGGGGGTGAGATACCCCAGGGAGGTCTGCACTTCCGAAAATTCCAGATGAATCCGCACACCCCCCAACGCGGCGCGCACCGCGGGGATCAATTGAATCCCCAGGGTAAACAGCACCAGTACTCCATAACCGGAAATCGCGATCCCCAGCGCGCGCGCGTCCAGAGGTTCCCCATTATCATCCGCCTGTCCGCGATAACGCCGCGCCAGAGGATACGAGACCAGCAGCCCGGCCAGGCCGCCGAGGAAGGACGCGATATTCCACAGGCCAATGTTGGCGGCCAGATAATGCACTCCTCCCATCACCAGCGCCAGCAGCAAAACCGGAAGCGCCAGACGCCGCACTGCCGCCCACCCTCCGGCGGCATGCGCTACCATCAACCCCACCGCCAGGCCGGAGATTCCCAAAAAGAGCGCTGAATAGGGCGCCAGCAGCGGCCAGTCGAGGCCGGTAGCCGCCATCATGGCGTTGAAGGAAGACCCCAGCGAGCCAAACGTCACCGACCAGGAATGCCCCAGCGAGGGGATGACCACCGCCGAGAGCGGCGGAAACCCCAGCCCGCCCATCAGCGGAGCGATCACCGCCACGGGCACACCAAAGCCCCCCACTCCCTGAAGGAAAGAAGCAAACGCCCAGCCGATCATCAGCGCCAGCATGCCTTTGTCGGCGGTGAGGTGAGGCAGCGCCTGCCCGATGACCCTGATTGCCCCGGCTTCATCCGCCACACGGAAGAGCAAAAACGCCGTCCAGATAACGAATAACACGTCAAAGGTGAGCAACAGCGCTTTGACGTGCGCCACGGCCAGCAACTGCGCTCCGGCGCCAAAGTGCGACATGGCGATCAACAACGCGGCCAGGTACCCCGCCGCGCCCGCGCGGGAAGCTCCCCAACGGTAGCCCACCATGAGGATTAAAATAACCAGGATCGGTGCAAAGGAGAGTGCAGTGTTCATCTTCGCGCCCTTCGTGACTTCGCGTTTCCAGCTACCCTGCGATTTCGTCTCATCCGCTTATCCACCCAAATTCAGGGCCGTTTTTTCGCGCCAGTCAGCCACCAGATGGCGGCGAACCCGACCACCATGGCGGGCAGCAACACCAGCCCGGCCTCCGGGCCAAACGCTCCCCCGGTGAACAGCTCCGGGCCGTCCACCGAAATACGCATCAACGGATAGATGTCCAGTCCACTGACCGGGAAGCCAAAGACCACGCCCTCAAAGACGTTCCAGCCAATATGCAGCCCGATGGGCAGCCACAGGCGACCGGTGCGCACATACCCATAGGCCATGAACACGCCGGCAATGAAAATACCCGCCACACTGACCCAGGTGGCATTGGGATTACCCAGGTGCAACAGGCCAAACACCGCCGAGGAGAACACCACTCCCCAGGCCAGGTTCAGCCCCGAGGCCACCGTCTGCAAATGATAGCCGCGGCTGAGCAACTCTTCGTTCCAGCCCACCAGAACAAAAATCAGGATCATCAAGCCCGTTTTGCGCAACACATCCGTCGCCGGTTCAAGCTGCCAGGCAAACCCGTGGAACGTCACCCAGCCGAGCGCCCATTCCAGCAGGAAAATCAACCCCATCATCACACCGGTGATCAGGATGCCCAACCCCAGCTCGCGCCCGACGCGGCGATCCAGCTTCACCCCCAGGCTGACGAAACTGCGCCGGTCGAGGAAACGCCTCGCCAGGTACACCGAGAGAGTAATCACCACCAGTTCGGCAAGCTGATTGAGCATCAATGCCGAGGCGCCATTCTGCCAACTCGCAGGCAACGCCAGGTAGGCGAACCCCAAAGCAAAGGCGATCACCCCCATCAACAAGGTTTGCAACAACAGTCGCCATCCCGCCCGCAAACGCGGTTCAGCGGGCGAGACGAAGACCCGTTTAATCCAATTCATGCAATGGCTCCTCAAAGTTTTCTATCTCCCGAACAAAGTTTATGATGCGCTCCGCCACCCACTGCGGTTTCTCCAACGGCAAGAGATGCGTGGCGTCGGGTGCCACCTGCAAATCGGTTTGGGGGACGCGACGCAGGAACAAGTTCGCCGCCTGGGGGAAAAACGTATCGGACGCGGCAGCGCGCAGCAGCAACACCGGCATTTTCAGGCGCGGCAACGCCCGCCAGGTCTCCACATCCCGCAACATGCCGGTGCGGTAGATTTGCACCTCCCACTCCGGGGAATAACGCAACTCCACGCCGCCTTCCGGGCGCGGGGCGGCCAGCGCGTCCACGTAAGCGCGCAACGCCTCATCGCTCAAGCGAGCGAACACCGGCTTGCGACGGTAAAGTTCATACATCCGTTCTGCACTCTCGAACACGCGGCGACGGCGCCGCGCCGCGGCGATCAGGGGGTGCAGTCGCTCCCCCAGGCCCAGGCGGATAAGCCAGCGCCAGAGATAGGAAAACCAGCGAGGGAACAACACCGGATCAATCAGCACCAGCGCGCGAAACAGCTCTGGGCGGCGCAAGGCGGCCATCAACGTAGCCATTGCCCCCAGCGAATGGCCGCAGCCAACCACGTGCTCCAGGCCCTGCGCCTCCATCCAGGCGATCAAGTCATCCGCCAAAGGAGACCAATCGCGAATGCTTTCCGGCTTCGCTCCCGGCCACAGCGGGCGCAAGGGCGCGGCCAAAACGCGGAAATGCCCGCTCAACGCCTCGAGCAGCGGCCGGTAGGCCGCGGGCGGATAACCATTGGCATGGGCGAAGTGCAGTACCGGGCCCTGTTGCCCTAAGCGCAAAACAGGCAGATCAGGCTGCACCTAATCCCCCTTCTTCTTGCCGCCAAACAAACGGCGGAGCAGGCGTAAACGCTCGGTCGGAGCCGAGCGCGGACGACCTTTCCACCACAGGAAAAAGCCCAGCGGGGTGGCTAAAAAGCCAATCAAAGCCACTTTCATCTGATCTTCGGGCTTCGCCCCCTCCAACGATGCAAAGAACAAAATCAAAGCCGCGCTACCCACGATGAGAAAAAAGATTCCCGTGCGCGCCTTGAAACTCATACGACTTCTCTCCCTTCGCGGGGGCGATCACATTACCGTCAATCAATCACGGTACGGCTTTGCTCATGCATATACAGCGGCAGGTAGTAATGTCCGCCGGCGTTCTTTCCGGTTGAGCCAGAGGCCTTCCAGCCGCCAAACGGCTGATACCCCGGCCAGGCGCCGGTCGAGGCACCCTGAGGGCGATTGGCATAGCAAACCCCGGCCTGGATGTTTTCAAAGAACCAGCGGGCTTCCTCCCTGCTGCCATAAAAGCCGGCGGTCAGGCCATAATCCACGTCGTTCGCCAGGGCCATTGCCGCGTCCAGGTTATCCACTTTATGCATCATCGTGATGGGCAGGAACATCTCATCCTTCCACAGATGATGCTCCAGTGGGACGTCCACCGCCACGGTTGGCTGGCAGAAAAAGCCTTTCGCCAGGTCGCCCTCGGTGACCACCTCACCGCCGATCGCCAGCCGCCCCACCTCGCTGAGTTCAGCGCTATATTGCTGAAAATTACGATAAGCCCAGCGGCTGATTACCGGCCCCAGGTAAACATCTCGCTCGGTGGGGTTCCCCACTTTCAGCTCGCTCGTCAGCTCAACCACCCGGTCGAGGAGATCAGCATAAATCGGGGACTCCACGTAAATGCGCGAGGCGGCAGAGCACTTCTGCCCCTGCAGGCCAAACGCCGAGCGCACAATGCCCACCGCGGCGCGCTCCACATCCGCGTGCCGCGAGACAATCACCGGATTCTTGCCTCCCAGCTCAAGGATCACGGGGCGAACATACTTCCCCTGGGCAAACTGACGGTAAATCCCCATGCCCACTTCGTACGAACCGGTAAAGGTCAACCCGTCCACGTCTGAGTGTGCAACCAGGGACTGCGCCATCACTTTATCCGAACCGGTGACGTAGTTCACCACGCCAGCCGGTAGGCCGGCATCAAGGAAGCACTCCGCCAGCAACCGCACCGTCCAGGGAGTATCCGGGGCAGGCTTCATCACCACCGTATTTCCGGCTACCAGCGCCGCGCCCGCCGGGCCGCCGGTCAAAGCGGCGGGGAAGTTAAACGGGCTGATCACCAGCCAGACACCATAGGGGCGCAACACCGAGGTATTGGTCGCCGTGTACCCCACCAGCGGGTCTTTGCCCATCTGAACGACGTAGCCATTGTTGCGCTCCATCTCATCACAGGCATAACGAATCAGCGCCGGGGCTTCGGCTACATCCCCCAGAGCTTCCATGCGGTTTTTGCCCACCTCCAGCGAGGTGACTGCGGCGATCTCAAACAGGCGTTCGTCCATCAAATCTGCCGCCCGGCGGAGCAGAGCAACGCGCTCCGGCCACGGGGTGCGGCTCCAGGCGGGAAAGGCCGCTTTCGCGGCAGCAATTGCCGCGGCGGCATCTTCTTCCGAGCCCATCGGAAAATACGCCAGCACCTGCTCCGCGTCAGCGGGGTTGATGCTTTTAAACTGATGACCGGCAAAACGCTCCTCACCACCAATCAACATGCCATAAGCGCCGCCAATCTTCTGCTTCGCCTCCTCCAGAGCAGTCTCATAACGGGTGTGCAGCTCCTCCGGCGGATCGAACATGGTGGCATATGTTAACTGAAAAGTACCCATAAAAGTTTCTCCAGTGGCGTTAAATTTACCCAGGGCAAGCGTCTGGGCGAGAGGCCTCCTCCCCCCTTGCAGGCTTTCCCGCGAACACGCCTCCTGGTTCAGTCTGTAAACAAAGGAATATGCCCCAGGGAAATCACCTCTGCCCATTTCTCCTGATCCCCCTCGGTCAGGATCGCGGCCAGGGCAACGACCTCCCCATCCACCTGCCGGATGATCTTCCCCATTCCCTCCAACGTGGAACCGGTGCTGATGACATCATCCAGCAACACGGCACGCTTCCCCTCAACCAGGGAAAGATCCTTCTCGTCCAGGTAGAGCGTTTGCGGCCTGCCGGTGGTGATGGAAAGCGTCTCCGCCTGAATGGTCTGCCCCATGTAACTGCGGTATTGCTTGCGCAGGACAACATAAGGCTTCTGGCTGACGCGAGAGAGGGCGTGGATGAGCGGGATGCTCTTGGCCTCCGCGGTGACGAGCACGTCATAGCTCAGCCCACTTAGCTTCTCGTGCAGCGCCTCGGCGCAGGCCTCCACCAGCTCGGTGTCGCCCAGGATGTTGAGCACGGCAATGCGCAAACCCGGCTGAACTTCGAAGAGAGGCAATTCCCGATACACCCCGGCAATTTCCAGCGGGTAGACAGAACGCTGAGAGGACATAGTGATTCGCTCCTTAGCAAGTTAATCTTCAAGGAAGTCGCGCAAGTGGCGGCTGCGGGTTGGATGCCGCAGTTTGCGCAACGCCTTGGCCTCGATTTGGCGGATGCGCTCGCGGGTGACGTTGAAATACTGCCCCACCTCTTCCAGGGTGTGATCCTTCCCGTCCAGCAAGCCAAAGCGCAATTCTAACACCTGACGCTCCCTTTCGTTAAGGATCGCTAAAGCGTTTTTGACCTGTTCGCGCAGCATCTCGCGAGCAGCGGCGTCCATCGGCTCTTGAGCGTCCTCATCCTCAATGAAATCCCCCAACTGATTATTGTCGTCATCGGAGCCGATAGGCGTCTCCAGGGAAAGCGGGGCTTCAGAGGCCTGCAACAGACGGCTGATCTTCCGCACGGTGCGCGAGAGATGGCGGCGCAGCTCTGGCGGAAGGCGCTCATCGTTTTCCTTTAACATTTTGATGGTGCGCACGTGCTGAACATCCATAAACCCGGAAGCCAGGGCAAGCTCCTCCAGGGTAGGTTCCCGGTTCAATTCCTGTGTCAGGCGGCGCTGAATGCGCGTCAGACGGTTGACGGTCTCATGTACATGCACCGGGATGCGGATGGTGCGCGCCTGATCGGCGATGGAACGGCTGACCGACTGGCGAATCCACCAGGTGGCGTAGGTGCTGAATTTGTAGCCGCGGGTAGGATCGAACTTGGAAACCGCGCGCAACAGCCCCACATTACCTTCCTGAATTAAATCCAGGAAGGAATTGCCCCGCCCGGTATACCGCTTTGCCACACTGACCACCAGCCGCAGGTTGGCGCGGATGATTCGGTTCTTGGCCTCGCTGGCCAGCTCGCGCAGCTCGCGCATTTCCCGGTTGATTTGCTCCTCCCCCGGCAGATACCGCGAGAACGTTCGCCGGGTGGGCAATTGTTGATTCTTGGCCAGGTAAGCGCGCATTTTCTCCGCGGTCAGCGCGGGGAGGGAATAAAAGGCGATGTAAACCGTGAAAGCATAGCGCGCCACCGCGTCCCAAAAAGCATCCTTCCCCCACAAGCCGTTGTCCAGGTAATTTCGCAGGTAGGATTTCTGCGGCAAATCCCAGGTCTGCCGCAGTTGCCGCGCCTCGTCAAAGATTGCCATCAGCTCCGGACAGGCGAATTCCCAACGGGCAATATCTTCCTGCAAACGCTGCCAGGCGGTAGATGTCTCGGCAAACACAGCTCGATACACGCTCTGGCAGGAGGACACGCCGCGACGGGCGATGGGATGCTGGCGGCTGATGGCATCCAGACGACGCACCGTCACCATGCGCGCCGAAAGCCAGAACTCCTGATCCACCGTCAAGAGCTCCACTTTGCCAATGTCGTTGAAATACAAACGAATGGGATCGCTCTCCAGCGGTTGCAGGGTGCTTGCCGTGGCTTCGTCGGGCGGCTTCTCCACGACCGGCTCTTCCTCTGGCGAAGCATCGAGAGGGAATTCCGTCGCGGGCACTCCATCCACCTCAAGTTGCTCATCGGGGGAGACTTCATCACCCAGGTTGGGATACACCAGTGGGTCCGAAGATATCAGGGGAGGGGATGAATCATCATTGGACATAACAGCATCGCTCACAGGGCGGGAGAGGCGGTCAAATGGCTCTGGGCTTTGTGCAGGCGAGCCAGCAA
>WFTY01000293.1 GCA_015485245.1 Anaerolineales bacterium
AGATGTGTATAAGAGACAGCATCAGCCTGAGCACGGTGCACACCCACCGCAGCAATTTGATGCGCAAACTGGGCCTCAGCAGCCGTCATGAGTTGATTGCATACGCCCGCCAGGGGGGCATGGCGTAATCTCTGGCAATTTTTGGCGTTAATCTGGCGTTTTATGCGATAGACAACCTCCTTTTCTGTGACTATGATGGATGTACCATCTGGTTTCCCCAGGATTTGCCTGGATATTTTTGAAAGGAGGCTTGCTCATGAATGGCTGGACTGTGTTTGGCGGCGTTGTGCTGTTTTTAGTCCTCGTGGTGCCGGCGGTGAAGGTTGTCTGGCAGTACGAGCGGGGCGTGGTTTTTCGCTTTGGCAAGCTGATTGGAGAACGCGGCCCCGGATTGAATTTCATCATTCCCTATGTGGATCGCATGCGCAAAGTGGATATGCGTGTGGAAACCCTGGTGGTGGAGCCGCAAGAGGTGATCACCCGCGATAACGTCACCGTGGAAGTGGACGCGGTGGTTTACTGCCGGGTGGTGAACGCCTCGGACGTGACGATCAAAGTCAAGGATTATATTAAAGCCACCGGCCAGATCGCGCTGACCACGCTGCGGAGCGTGTTGGGGCAATCTGATCTCGACGAACTGCTGGCTCACCGCGATCGGGTCAACGAGCGGTTACGCAAAATCATCGACGACCACACCGAGCCATGGGGCGTTGAGGCCGGGATTGTGGAGGTGAAGGATGTCCTCCTGCCGGAGAGCATGCAGCGCGCCATGGCGCGGCAGGCGGAGGCTGAACGCGAGAAGCGCGCTAAGATTATCCACGCGGAAGGGGAGCGGTTGGCGGCTGAATCCCTGGCCGAGGCGGGGGATCGGTTGGCGGCATCCCCGGCGAGCCTGGAGTTGCGCTATCTGCAAACCCTGGTGGAGATGGCCAGCGAGCAGAACGCTACCATTTTGCCGATCCCCATGGGGGTGGTGCGCGAGTTCGCGCGCGCCGCTGCTGAGATGTCTGGCGGGAATGGCTATGCCTGATCCGCGCGGAAGGTGACCCCGGGCGGCGTTGACGCGACTGCGTCGGCGCCGCCTTTTTCGCGCGCGGTGCTGTGACGGGGGTCGTTGAGAGCGCGATGATCCTGCCCCGGGGGAATCGCAAGATGAGAGAATCCTTAATAAAAATGACATTGAATCGACCTGGGGGGTGCGTTATATTGTTGCTAACATAATCCATCATTGCAACGTTATGAGGAGCGAAGCTATGAAAAAATCTGTCGTTGTCCTTGCAGCTGTTTTGGTTGTGGCTGCGGCCGTGGCGATTGGAGGATTTGCATATGGCTATCAAATGGAGAATAATGATGCCTTCTGCGCCTCCTGTCACACCGAACCGGAATCAACGTATTATGAACGCACCAAGAGCGATCCCAACCACGACCTGGCGGCCTGGCACAGCACGGAGGAAACGCGCTGTATCGATTGCCACAGCGAGAAGGGGCTGAGCGGGCGAGCGGGCGCGATGCTGTTAGGCGCGCGGGATATGATCGCTTTCCGCACGGGGAACTACGTCCAGCCGGTGAAGACCACCAAGCCGCTGAATAACAGCAGTTGTACCAAATGTCATAGTTTTTCGTTCTTTGGCGGTGAAGCAGGTGAAGGCCCCAGTGTGGATGGCGTGCGCGGGCACGATGGACATTATCATATCGGCAGCTTGCTGACGAGCTGGCGGCTGCGCGGCGGCCCGGTGAACGCCTGCGCCTCATGCCACCCGGCGCATGTGGCCGCTTCCATTGGCGATTATCGGAATAACGCGGTGATCAATCAGGGCTGCGATGCCTGTCATGCGGCTTTGGGCGAAGGCGGGCGCGAAGGGGGAGACGACTGAGATAGACCGCGGACGATGGACGGCGGCAACAGACGACAGACCGCGGTCCGTTGTCCATCGTCCGTCGTCTCAGTTTACCGGCTGCACGATTCCCAACGTTTTCCTCGCCCCATAACCGGGAAAGATGGTCTCCAGATTGTGGTTGAGCAGGCGTTGTTGCAGGATTTCGCCCAGCACATCGCGATAATCGGTGGTGATGGCTAAATCGCCGGGGCCGTAGAGCGTCTCAGGGGCTAGGCCGGGCCAGTCGGCGTAGACTTTCCCCCCGTTGACGCTGCCCCCCAACAGGAACATGGCATTGCCGTGACCGTGGTCGGTGCCGTTGTTGGCGTTTTCTTTCAACCGCCGTCCAAACTCCGACATGGTGATAATAGTTACGCGGCGGGCTTTCTCGCCCAGGTCGGCGTAGAGGGCGGCGAGACCCTGGGCCAGGTCGCTCAACAGGGCGGCCATCTGGCCTTGAACGCCGCCCTGGTTGACGTGCGTGTCCCAGCCGCCGATGTCCACCGCCGCGATTTCCAGGCCGATCTCCGCTTTAATCAACTGCGCCACCTGCATCAAGGAGCGGCCGAAGTCGCTCTCCGGGTAGGTGGCGCCGCCCGTGGGCTGGTATTCGCCCTCGATGGCGGATTCCAGTGTGGCGGTGGCTTCAAAGGTCAGCGCGGCGGGTTCGGCCAGCGCAGGGTCAACGGGGGTGTATAGCTCCATCAGGGTTTGTTGGAATGCGAGCAGCTCCGCGGAGCGTTTCCCTCCCCCGAGGTGGAAATCGGCGATGGATTTGAGCGCCAGCGCTGGAACCGGGCCGCGCAGCGAGGTTTGCAGCATGCTGCCGAGGCCCACCGCCCGGAAGGGAGAGCCGTTTTCCCAGGCCGCGGTTTGCAGGTGGCGCGCCAGCCATCCGCTGTTGACCGCCTTTTCGCCGGGGGTGCCGCGCTCCATGTAGTCCATGGCATCGAAGTGGGAGTGCGTTGGATCGGGCGAGCCACAGGCGTGCACGATGGCTAAGTCTCCCGCGTCCCAAACGTCCTTCAACGGCCGCAGGGCGGGGTGCAGGCCAAAGAAACCGTCCAGCTCGATGGCGCTGGCGTCATCGCCCGGCTTGGGTTCAGGGATAGCCAGTGAGGGGCGCTGGCGGTAGTATTCCGCCTCGCCGAGGGGAATCACGGCGTTCAGGCCGTCCATCGCCCCGCGTTGAAAGATAACGATCAAAGTGTCGCCGGGCGGCTCTATCCCCTGAGGGGAGAAGACGGCCAGGCGCGTCAGCCAGCGGGTCGGCGTGCTGCGCAGGGCCAGAACCGCCGGCAGGCTGGCGCTCAGTTTTAAAAATTCTCTGCGGCTTAAGGGTGGGGTAGTCATCGGTTTTCCTCGATCAGGGGGTTAACAGGATGGCTGCGCTTACAGGGGGCAGTTCGAGCGCGCCGGAGACGGGTTGAAAATCCAGGCTACCCTCCCAGGTGCCGTCCTCGGCGACCACGCCTCCGCCGGAGGGGATCGCCTGAAGGTACTCCCCATCCAGAGGGTAGCGGGCGGTTTGGCTGTCATAGGGGTTGACCACCACCAGCCCGCGCTCGAAGCGACGGAAGGCGTAACTCTGGTCGGGCGCGATCTCAAAGTCTCCCAGCGGCTCTCCCAGGTCAATCGTGTATTCGGGGTAGTAGAAGATGTTGGTGAACAGATCCTCATCCGGGTCGACCATGGAGAAGATCACGTTGGGGTGGCTGACGAGCAGGTAACTGGCGACCACAAACTGGCGGCGCTGGAGGTCTTCCGTCAGGCCGCGCCACTTGGCGATCATCACCAGAGCATTCTTTTCCCGGTAATTCTGGAACAATTCGATCGCTTCGTACCACTTCTTAAGCCCCTGGTATTCTCCGGTGGAGGGCAGGACGGCGAAGGTCTCCCACATCCCGCCGTCCGCGTTGGCCAGGCTGTCCTCCGCCCCCCCGCCGGTGTGCAGCCCGTTGAAGATCACGGCTTTGTCGGGCAGGTAAGATTTGACCAGGCGAATGGAATCCACGCGCCCGCGATACCAGTCGGCATCGTTGTAATCATCGGGCATCATCCCGTTGACCATACGGGGGTTGAGGATGTGATTGGCGGAATCCATGAACAACCCGTCGTAATGGAATTGGTAGACCTGCTGCGAGGCGGTCACAGCGTAGTAATTGATCCAGTGATCCAGCGCGCCGGGTGCGTCGGGGTCAACCTGGTCATCGGCGTTCATCAACCAGGAATCCCAGACTGTGCGGATTCGCTTTTCCTGGTAGTGCTCGAACATGCTCTCGTGCGCGTTGATGTAGTCCCAATCGAAGTGGTTAAACCCTTCCCAGGTGCCCTGGATGGAGCGGTAGAGAATGAGCCGTGGCTCTTGGATGGCTTGACGCATGTTATCCTGTAAAACTGGGGTGATGACATACTGGTAGTGGGCGTTGATGAAGGCGATCTGGTCGGTCGTCGCGATGCTATAGACGCGCGATCCCAGATTGAAATTGGGAGAGGTTTCTGGCGAGGCGGGGGGAAAGGTGGGCGTGGTGCTGGATGCGACGATTGCAGTAGCAGCGTTGGTGGGCAGAGAAGTCAAGGTGCAGGACGCCAGAAAAACGACGAGGGAAAGAAAAAAAGTGCTTCGCATAGCAGATTTCCCTTTACCGGTATTGGAAGAAGGGGGAAGCCAGTAACAGCGCGCCGATGGCGGGCGCGCGCATGGTTTCATCCAATTGTATGACGAAATCGAGGATGACTTGCTGCACTTCGAGAGTTAAGTCGCCTCCCAGCAGGCGGGCGCTCAGGGTCTGTAGCACTTCGGCGGGGTCAGTTGCCCCTGCTGTCAGGGCGCTCCAGTTGAGCTGTGTATCGCGGGCGGCGTTGAAGGCCAGCGCCAGGGCGTAGTTCCAGCGTCCCAGCAGGCCGTTGGTGGTCGCCCAGGCCGCGGCGATGTCGGGATATCCGTCGGGGGCGGGCCAGTGGAAGAGAGGTTGCCCCATTTGGGTGAGCATCGCTCCGGTGAAGCGATCCACCTGCGTTTCAGCAGCGGTCATGCGCAGCGTTGAGGCGATGTATTCGAAGGGGCGCTTGAACTTCGTCCCCAGCGAATCCTTGAACTCCTGAGAGTGCAGGATGGTGCTCATCACCGCGCGGATGTCGCCGTTGGTTTGGGTGAAGGTTTCGGCGGCGCGGGCAACCAGGGTCGCGGGCGGGTCGTCGGCCACAAAGCGGCGCGTCAGCTTCAGGCTGATGTGTTGTGCCGTGGAGGGGTGCGCGGCCAGCAGTTCTAGCAGTTGCTCGCCATCAGCAATCCCTTGCCCGGCGGGAAAACGCTGGCCGAGGATGGTTTTCTCGCCGTCGTCGTGCATGCGCTCACGGAAGATGAACTCGCCGGGGTTCTGGGTGCGCAATCCGGTGACGCTCCAGCCGGTCAGGGCGCGAGCGACTTCGAGGATGTCATTGTGCGAGTAGCCGCCGTCTACGCCCAGGGTGTGTAGCTCCAACAACTCGCGGGCGTAGTTCTCGTTGGGCAGTTCGCGGTTGCTCAGGGCGTTATCCAGGTAAACCAGCATGGCCGGGCTGTGCGCTGAGGCCGAGAGCAGGTCTTGAAAGCTGCCCAGGGCGTGGGGGCGGATCACCTGGCGGTCGTCTACCACCTTGAGCAACCCGACCTGGCTTTTGCGGACGTACAGGTTGAAGTGATTGCTCCAGAAGTCCACCATCAGTTCGTAGAGCTGACGCTTTGAGTAGACTGCCCGCAGCAGGGTGGCGCGGATCAGTTGGCGCACCGGTTGGGCGCGTTTTTCCACTTCCAGCAGTTCGCTGGCGTTCAAGGCGAGCGTCTCCATCTCCTCTAGCTGCGTGTCCATGTTGGGGTCGGGAATGGTCTCGGGAGCAAGTTGCTCGTCGATGAAATTGTCCAGGCCGATTTCGCGGGCGCGAGCGAGATCCTCGGGTTGGGGGC
>WFTY01000294.1 GCA_015485245.1 Anaerolineales bacterium
GTCAGATCACGAGCATCTTCAACCACGGTCAACAAAGTCACCGGGGATTGTGTCTGGCGGGCGATCAGACCGCCAAACTGAACTGCCGGTTTTGAATTCGAACGGCTGGAAACATAGATGAGTATTTTCATACGGCGTCTCTCCTTGATCAGTGGCCACCTCCAAGCCCAACAAGCTGAAACAGCACCATCACAACGCCAAGCAACGGCAAGACCGAGAACAACAGGCGAATGCGTGGGCCGGCGAAAAAGCGGGTCAAAACAGCGCCGATTTGAGCGCCCAGCGCGGCGCCGGTGTGCATCACCAGGGCCATCATCACATCCACGTTACCTTTGAGGGCGTGTGTCAATGTGCCGTACCCGGCCGAAATCATGATTTCGAACAGATCGGTGCCGATGGCGACATGAGTGGGAATCCCCAGGACATAGATCAGCATCGGCATCCGCACGAAGCCTCCTCCCACCCCGAGGAGACCGGCCAGCAAGCCGGTGATGAAGCCCACACCCACAATCAGCCAGACCGAGATCGAACCAATCCCCGAAGCGGGCAAAGAAATCATCGGAGGAACTCGGAACTTCTGGATATGCCGGGTCATGCCTCGGAAGCCCAGCGCTTCTTTTACATCCAGATGTTCGGTGCGGATCATACGCAAGGCACGCAGACTCTCCCAGGCGGTGAAGGTGCTGATGATGAGCAGGATGACAACATAAGCAATGCCAATCACGGTGTCCACCTTGCCGCTGGCCTCGAGGAACTCGATGATCCGGGCGCCGCTCTCCACCCCCACGATGGTGCCCAGGATCATGATCAGCCCCAGTTTGATGTCCACATGCCCCAGCACGCGATGGCGCTTGGCTGCCACGATAGACTTCCCGGTCATATGGGCCAAATCGGTGCCGACGACGAAATTCATCGGCACCCCCAGCCAGAACATCAACGGCCCGGCGATGAAACCGCCCCCAACACCAAAGAAGCCTCCCATAATCCCCACCAGAAAGCCGATACCAGCAAGCAGCAGTGGGTTTACCGTTACACCTGCAACAAGAAATTCCATGAGGTACCCTCTTACTTCTTCAGCCGGTCGAGCTTGACTTTACTGAGCAGGAAAGACGTCAATCCATCGAGCAAAACGCCCTGAGCAACAATCAAGAACAACGCCAGAAAGGCGTACAACGTCAGATTGGTGCGGGATAGATTGGTGAGATAATCATTGAGCAGCCGCAGGACGACGAGGAAATACCCAACGACTAACGTGCCGTACAGAATCAGCTCAATCACAAAGTTGCGCAGAAACACTTGCAGATCAGAAAGTTTGTTATCGGTCCGGGTCATTTTTTGCACCTGTTTCTCGAATTGTCAGGGAGTCGGGGGAAATATCAAGCCACTGGCGGTAGATGTAACGCCCCAACGCCCCAGCCGAGGCCAGCACGGGCACGATGACCAGGGCGCCCAAAATGCCCTGCAACACCACCGCAGCCATGATAGCGATAAACACGATCCCATCGTGCATGTGCACGCTGCGAGCGAAGATACGCGGCCGGATCCACAGGCTCTTGATGTTAATCAGGAGCAGGTACACCCCGCTCACCAGCGCAGCAAACCAGAAATTGGAAATTTGCAAATATGTGGAACCCTCAAACAGCGCCACGATGATCGCCAAAACCGCCGCAATCGCTGGCCCCAGGTCGGGGATGATGGTGAGGATGCCGGTGATCAAGCCGAGGATCAGCGCCCCAGGCAAACCGATCGCCAACCAGGCCAGGGAGAACATCACCCCGGTGATCACCATCAGAGCAAGGTTGCCGCGCAGGTATCCCTGCCAGATCTGCTTGATCTCCGAATAGAGTTGGCGCGCGTCCTCCTGATAATCCTGCGGAATGGCATTAAAGGCCCAATCGCGCAGATGCAGCCAGTCGCGCAGCAGATAGTACACCGTCGCCAGGATGACCAGCCCCCAAATCAAATTTTTGCTGGTGGCCTCCAGGATGAGAAAGGCGTTTTCCGGGATTGCGGTGATATTCTCAGAGAGCAGTCGGGTAAGATCGGGGATCAGATACTCAAAGGTAAGTTCCCAGTTGAGGATAACCACCGGTTGCGAGAGCAACACCTGTATTTGCGCCAGGATGTCCTGAAAGTCAACAAATAAAACCTGGATTTCATCGATGAGAATCGGGAAGAGGAGCGCCGACAGAGCGATCACTCCTCCCAGGCCGATCAAGAGCACAATCGTCGCCACCCAGGAGCGTGACATGCGGGTGTGGTGCGATAAAAACTCAATCGCCGGGTTGAGCAAAAAAGCGAGCAGCGCGCCAATAATCAGCGGGCCGATCATCTCGCGCGCCCACCACAACAACCCAATGAACAATATCGTCAGGACGGAGAGGAGCCAGTAACGAAAAGGAAGATTCCAATGCTTCATCATAAGCACGCACAAGCCAGATACGCGGTTTGTTTTGTGCCTTGATCTTACCGGGAAGGCGCCCCGTCGTCCTTATGGCAAACTAAAAACGACCTAAAGTTCACCTTAAGGTCGTCCTTTGATCGTTTGGATTTCGCCTGCGAACAGCTCCTGCCGTCAGGCTGGCTTTTCAACAGCGAGGGGAATGGGCAACCAGATGGTAAAGCAACTGCCCTCGCCGGGGATGCTCTCAAATTCCAGGCGACCTTGATGGGCGGCGACCAGGTCACGCGCGATGCTCAACCCTAGACCCATGCCCTGTGGGAAGCGGGTTTCGGTGCGCCCGCGGAAAAACGGCTTGAAGACCAGCCGCTGGTCTTCAAGCGGGATTCCCGGCCCGGTATCGCTGACCCGAATGTAGACTTCTCCATCCTCCACACCAGCCTGCACGCTGACCGTCCCGCCCGAAGGGGTAAACTTGATGGCGTTGTTTACCAGATTGCCAATCGCCTGGCCCAGGCGCTCAGGGTCTGCCTCGATGACAGGCAAGCATTCGGGAATGGCGCTCTGCCAGGAG
>WFTY01000295.1 GCA_015485245.1 Anaerolineales bacterium
GGTGGGCGCGGGCGGGAGAAGCGCCCCACCCAGCGGGAGATGCGTTGGCCAGCACGTTTGGGAATGGTCGTCACCACGCTGGCCGACGGTGTAGTTGGGGGTGCTGGAGGGATGGCTGCGCCATTGGCCTGCACCTTACGTCGGGAGGTCAGGCGGCCAGTGGCGCGAGGTTGCAGTTTGCCACTGGCGATCAGGAGCAGTAGTCCCGCGCTGAGAAGGACGGCCATGCCCACACCGACTGCGGCGGGGATGTTTTTGCGCAGGATGTTGGTCAACCGAATCGGGGCGCGCTGCACCAAAACCTGTACGCGATGTTCAATTGTCGATCCGGTCAACCCCAGATCATCGACTGCTTCCACGCGGATGCGATATTCGCCGTCCTCGAGGTACTGGCTGACATCCCAGTTGAAGCGGTCGAAGGGCGGCGCCGTGTTCTCAGCGACAGGCTTTCCATCCACATAGAGCGTGGTGCGAGTGAGCGACCGTTGGTGGCCATCGGGAAATTCGATAATCAGCTCCAGCGGACTCTGCAGGGGGGAATATTCGCCGTTTTCGTCTTCCTGGCGTTCGATCTTCAGGGGAGGGGAGAGGAAGATTGGGTTTGGCGGCTGAACCTGCAAAGTGATGGCCAGAGGCGCGCTGCTGGCTTGCGGGGAAGATCTCAGACGGACGGCGACCTGGTGCTCGCCGCCAGCAGCGATACGGGATTGATAGCGCAGGGTATAGACGTAGCGCAATGGCTCGATGTACGGATCAACGACTGGCAATTCTTCACCCCCGGAAAAGAAGAAGACGCTACCGCCGGTTTGAGTGGCGAACTCGGTCAGTTGACCTACGATCGCGCTGTCTGCATAGGCGCGCGAGGCCACGATCCAGATTGAGATGCGCACCTGATTTTGTTGTGCCAGCGAGAGCAGGCTGGGCAAGGCGGCCAGACTGGCTTGATTGGGCACCGGCGTAATCAGAAGAATGCCGCGCCCCATCCCTTCCTGGGCAGCCGGGTCTGTGACGACCGCGATGGCGCGCACCAGCACTTCCAGCCCTGGCACGGTGGTGTCAAAGTTCGGTGTGTATTCTCGCAGGCGCGAGAGCCAGGCGACGCCGCGATTGTAGTGCAGCCCTTCAAAGCCGTCGTTGGTGACCAGGCTGAGGTCGTCGCGGGATTCGGGCGGCAGCTCGGCGATCCAACTGCTGAGCGCCTGCTGGAGGTGTTCGAAGCGAGTGGTGCCGCGGTTGTCTTTGATGGCAAAGGACGGGCCGGTGTTGAGCGCCACCACAAACTGCGCCCCGGGCGCTTGTTTTTGGATGGATTCAACCGCCAGCGCGCGCCCGTCCTCCAGGATTTGCACCTGGCTGGCGTTCAAGTCATGGATGAACTCGCCGGCCGCGGTGTAGGCGCGCAACCGGACGACGATAGTGGGAAAGTCTGCGGTGTTGATGTCGAACAGGGTGAGGTAAGCGGTTTCCTGTGCGCTGGCCGGCAGGGCGATCAGTGCCCAACAGAGGGCCAGCAGCACAAGCCCGCGGAGACGGTTAACCATATCGGGATTCTAGCATAGAACCAGCGCCGCGCGCCAAGCGGAGAGCGCATCGGATGAAGGACTCGTCTCTTGGTGTGTGGTTATGCTGGCAGGAGCTCTGGCGGAGGAGCGGCCTCGATTTCCTCATAGGGCGGCTGCGCCAGTTGCTGGAAGGTCAGTGTCCAGGCTGCTTGAATGTAGGCGCGCAGAGCGCCGCGCAGCACGATCAGCACTGGCAGGTAAACCAGGAAGCACAGCGCCGCTATGGCCAGCCCACCGCCGAAGAGGAAGTCGTTGCTTCCCGGGTTTCCCAGGAAGGCGCTGATGACGACGGGCAGGACGATGAGCAGGAAAGGAAGCGCCAGGATGACGCCCACGACCGCGCTGCCAATACCCAGGATCAACCCCATAGCAATGTAATTGCCCAGGTTTTGGCGGAACACCTCCCAACCTCGCTGGATTGCCTCCAGGATGTTGTGCTCTTCGAGCACCAGGGCGATGTTGGCCTGTTCGATGACGATGCGGGCGGCCCAAAATGCTGGCACCAGCAGGCAGATCAGTGGCAGCAGGCACAGGAAGCCGATTCCAGCGGTCACGACGCCGATGAACGCCATTGGGACGATCGTCAGCATTACCGCGGCGAAAGCCGCCAGACCTATCAGCAGGTTTAATCCTAAAATGCGCCAGAAATACGGCTTCCCGCTTTCGAAGAGTTCGCCGAAGGTGAGCTGTGTTTCTCCTGCCTCAACGAGCGCCGTCCCCTGGATCAACCCCACGCGCCCGATGGTTTGCAGCGCCAGCGTCAGGAGCATTAGCGCGCCGAACAGGATGAAAATGCCGATGATGATGGCGGCCAGTTGCCAGGCTTCGATGTTTTCAATAAAGCGCTGCATGTTAAATACAAAGCGTCGCATGCCGGGGGGAATTTGCGGATTAGGGGTGCTGCCGGCAGTGTTGAAATTGGCCCCTCCCCCACCGCCGCCACCCTGGCCACAACTGGCGAGGATGCCAAACAGCCAAAGGACTTTGTATTTCCAGATGATTTTTCCAGCGCGGGAGAGGATGTAGCTGAAATCCATGTTAGAGCTCCTGAATAATTGGGTGTGCTTTATTCCCATTCGATGGTCGCTGGGGGCTTGCTGGTAATATCATACACCACGCGATTGACGCCGTCTACCTCGTTGACGATGCGATTGGCGACGCGCGCCAGGAATTCATGCGGCAGCCGCGCCCAATCAGCGGTCATAAAGTCCTCGCTGGTGACGGCGCGCAGCGCCACGGCTTCCTGATAGGTGCGCCGATCGCCCATCACACCCACCGAGCGCACCGGCAGCAGCACGGCAAACGCTTGTGAGATGCCGCCTCCTCCCTGCGCGGATGGGAGCAGGTTGGCCTGGTTCAATGCTTGCTGAAAAATGGCGTCGGCGGCGCGCAGCCGCTCCAATCGCTGGGGGGTGATTTCCCCCAGGCAGCGCACAGCCAGCCCCGGCCCAGGAAATGGCTGCCGCCAGACCAGCTCGCGCGGCAGCCCCAGCGCCTCGCCCACGGCGCGCACCTCATCTTTGAATAGATAGCGCAGCGGTTCAACCAGCTCGAAGTCCATTTGTTCTGGCAGGCCGCCGACGTTGTGGTGGCTTTTGATGCGCCGGGCGTGGGCGCGGTCTGGGGCGCGCGATTCAATTACATCGGGGTAGATCGTCCCCTGTACCAGGAAGCGGGGCTGCCCGATGCGCCGGGCGTGCTCTTCAAACAGGCGGATGAACTTCTCGCCGATGATGCGGCGCTTGGCTTCCGGATTGTGGACGCCGCGCAGCGCCTCGAGGAAGGCATCTTCGGCTTCGATGGTGTGCAGGCGGATGCCCAGGTGCTCGCCGAAGGCGCGTTTTACCTGCTCGGCCTCGCCGCGGCGCAACAGGCCGTTGTTTACGAAAACAGCTTGGAGCTGATCGCCCACGGCGCGGTGCACCAGGGCGGTGGCGACGCCGGAATCCACCCCGCCGCTGATCGCCGCCAGCACCAGCTGCTTGCCTACCTGGTCGCGAATGCGCGCTACGCTTTCCTGGATGATCGCCTCCGGCGTCCAGTCGGCGGTGACCTGGCAGATTTCTACGGCGAAGCGGCGCAGCAGCTCGCTCCCCTGGGGGGTGTGCCGCACCTCAGGGTGAAATTGCACCCCAAAGTAGCCGCGCCCCGGATCACCCATCGCCGCGA
>WFTY01000296.1 GCA_015485245.1 Anaerolineales bacterium
GGTAAATGCCCTTCTCGGCGATCGAGCGCTCGAGGGCGATGGTGGCGTCCAAATGCGTAAAGGTCGCCACCGGCGCGGGATCTGAGTAGTCATCCGCGGGGACGTAAACCGCCTGCATCGAGGTGATCGAGCCAGTGTGTGTGGAGGTGATGCGCTCCTGCAATTCACCCATCTCGGTCGCCAGCGTGGGTTGATACCCCACCGCCGAGGGCATACGCCCCAGCAGCGCCGAAACCTCAGACCCCGACATCGAGAAGCGGAAAATGTTGTCAATGAACAGCAGCACGTCGCGGCCTCGATCACGGAAGTATTCCGCCATCGAGAGGGCGCTCAGAGCAACGCGCAGACGCACGCCAGGGGGCTCGTTCATTTGCCCGTACACCATCACGGTGTCCTTCATCACGCCGGATTCCAGCATTTCGCGGTAGAGCTGCGTTCCTTCGCGGGTGCGCTCACCCACACCGGCGAACACCGAGTTGCCCTCGTGCTCCATCGCCACCGAGCGGATCAGCTCCATGATGATGACGGTCTTGCCCACACCCGCGCCGCCGAAAATGCCGGTCTTCCCGCCTTTGGTAAACGGGGCGATCAGGTCAATTACTTTCACGCCGGTTTCAAAGACTTCCACGCGAGTGGACTGCTCTTCGAAGGGGGGCGCAGAGCGGTGGATGGGATAATAGGCTTCCGCCTCCACCGTGCCGCGCTCATCCACCGGGCGGCCCAACACGTTGAAAACGCGCCCCAACGTCGGATCGCCCACGGGGACCATGATGGGCGCTCCCGTGGCGTGAACCTCCACGCCGCGTTGCAACCCGTCGGTGGTATCCATCGCCACACAACGTACCCAGTTGTGCCCCAAGTGCTTTTGCACCTCCAGCACCAGCGGTTCATCGCCGTCCTGGCGAATTTCCAACGCTTCAAAGATCTCTGGGAGCACCCCTTCGGGGAACTCCACATCCACTACGCCACCTTGGATTTGTGTAATTCGGCCTGTAGCCTTTGCCATGCTTGCCTCCGATTTCATCATCCCGACGAGGGGGCCGGGTCAAAGTCTGGTTTCGTTTACGAGCTTTGCGCCAACGCCTCTGCGCCGCCGGCGATATCCAACATCTCGCTGGTGATGCTCTGCTGACGAGCCTTGTTATATGCCAGTTGCAACACCGCGCTGAGTTCGGTCGCGTTGTCGGTGGCGTTCTTCATCGCCACCATACGGGCAGCGTGCTCACTGGCCAGCGATTCCATCACCGCCTGGTACACCTGCAAAGCAGTAAAGCGGGGCACAATTTCATCCAGAATTTCATCCTGGCTGGGTTCATAAATATAGGCCGCCGGCGGCCCGTGATGGGTCATCTCAAAAGTTTGCACACGCCCTTCGCCGCTATCCACCTCAAGGGGCAGCAGTTTCTTGCGCGTGGGGATTTGTGTGACCATGTTGACGAAGTCCGTATACACCAGGTAGACCTCGTCCGCACGCCCTTCCAAAAATTCATTCACTACCAGATGACCAATCGCCGAAACGTCGGCGAATTGCGGGGCGGCGGGCAGATTGCTGAATTCCGCCAGGATGTCTTGCTTGCGGCGGATCATCATATCGCGCCCCTTGCGCCCAATGGTGATGTACTTCACCGGGTGAGGGTAATCCCTGAACTGTTGCAGGGTATAGCGGACGATATTGGTGTTATACGCCCCGGCCAGGCCACGGTCGCCGCTGATCATCACCACCAGGGTGCTTTCCACCTTCTCGCGCGGGGCGAGCAAGGGATGCAAGGTGGAACGCCCCGGTTGACCAGCAATGTGCGTCAAAACCTGCCAGGCTTTGGTGGCATAAGGGCGCGTGCGATACATCGCCTGCATTGATTTTTGCACCTTGCTGGCGGAGACGGCCTGCAATGCCCGCGTCACCTGGGCGATGTTCTTGACACTGCGAATGCGAAGTTTTACTTCTCTTGCACTAGCCATACCTGTCTCATTTTTCTGCTAGGTCGCTCATCCGACGGCCCGAAGGCAGCATCCGAGGGAGCGTTTATCGCCAGCTTGCCTTGAAGGCATCGAGGGCCTTGACCAACTTGGCCTCTGTTTCATCGGTGATGCGCCCTTCTTCCACAATCGCCTTGCCGACCTCCGGGTGCGTGGTCGCCATGAAGCGGTTAAGCGACTCCTCCCACTCGCGCATCCGCTCCAGAGGCACCTCATCGGCATAGCCGTGAGTGCCGGCATAGATGGTGATCACCTGATGCTCCAGAGACGCCGGTTCGTACTGTGGTTGCTTGAGGATTTCCTGCAAGCGACGACCGCGGTTGAGGCGCGCCTGTGTGGCCGCGTCCAGGTCAGAACCGAACTGCGCGAAGGCGGCCAGCTCGCGGAAGGCGGCCATATCCAGGCGCAGACGACCAGCGACCTGCTTCATCGCCTTGGTCTGCGCATCGCCGCCCACGCGGGAAACAGAGAGGCCGACGTTCACCGCCGGGCGGATGCCGGCGTAGAACAGGTTGTTCTCCAGATAAATCTGCCCGTCGGTGATCGAAATCACGTTAGTGGGCACGTAGGCCGAAACGTCGCCCAGCAGGGTTTCGATGATCGGCAGCGCGGTCAGTGAACCGCCGGTGCCCTTCACTTTGATGATCTTGTGGGCGTCAGCGTCTTTCATCGCCTTGAGGGCCTGCTCCGCGTCGTGCAGAGAGAGCGGGCCAGTGTACACCTTGCCATCCACGCCGTCGGAGGCCTCCGCCTCGTCCCCAGCGAAATCTGCGGGCACGATGACATAGTGGTTCGCCAAGCGGGCAGCGCGCTCCAGCAAGCGGGAGTGCAGGTAGAACAGGTCGCCGGGGTAAGCCTCACGGCCAGGGGGACGGCGCAGCAACAACGAAACCTGGCGGTACGCCCAGGCGTGCTTGGAAAGGTCGTCGTAGATCACCAGCGCGTCGCGGCCAGTCTCCATGAACTCCTCCCCGATGGCGCAACCGGCGTAAGGTGCGATGTACTGCAACGCCGCGGGCTCATCGGCAGAGGCCATCACCACGATGGTGTGTTCCATGGCGCCGAATTTCTCCAGGGTGGCGACGGTGCGGGCGACGGCGGCCTTCTTCTGACCGATGGCGACGTAGATACAAATCAGCCCCTTGCCTTTCTGGTTGATGATGGTATCCACGGCGATAGCCGTCTTGCCTGTCTGGCGGTCGCCAATAATCAACTCACGCTGACCGCGCCCAATGGGGATCATCGAGTCAATCGCTTTGATGCCGGTCTGGACGGGGGTGTCCACGTCCTGACGGGCGACCACGCCGGGAGCGATGCGCTCAATTGGGCGGTAGCCGCTGAACTGGATCGAGCCTTTGCCGTCAATCGGCTGCCCCAGGGCGTTGACCACGCGGCCGATCAAGCCATCGCCCACCGGCACCGAGGCGATGCGGCCAGTCGCCCGCACCGACATCCCCTCGGTGATTTCGGAGTACTCGCCCATGATAATGATACCGACGGACTCTCGTTCCAGACTGAAGGCGATGCCCATCACGCCGTTGTCAAACTGCACCAATTCCTGGGAATGGACATCCGAGA
>WFTY01000297.1 GCA_015485245.1 Anaerolineales bacterium
CGCGAGACGATCTTGCCGGAGGAAAACTCGTCGTAGAACGAAAGGTCATGCCCGGCCGCGGCGGTGAAAGCATCCACCCGCAAGGCATAAACCACCTCCCCCACCACGCGCGCCGTCAGCCGCCGCCGCATCCAGTTGGCCCCCCAGGTGTACAGGCCAGCCAGCAGCACCAGCCCGGCCAGGGCGTAGATGGCGACATCCTGCGGCGCGGCGGCCATCAGATCAAGTCCGCGCGAGACAAGCAAGGGCACCGACGCCGACGAAACAGAAAGGCTGAACAGCAACGCGGCGATCGCCAACAGCCGCCCACGATGCGGGCGGAAATACGCCCAGATGCGCGCCGCCAATTGGCGATCGCTGTATTGACGGTCATAGCGCTCGACATCCAAGCCAGAGAAAAACGACATCGCTACTCGCCTGCCTGACGGAAAATACGGCGGTAAGCCTCGGAGGTTTGCAACAGCTCTTCGTGCCGCCCCACCGCGACGATGCGCCCCTTGCGCAGCACCACAATCAGATCAGCCCAACGAATCTGCGAGAGGCGGTGGGTGATGATGAACGTCGTCCGGCCGGCCGCGGCGGCGTAGATGGCGCGTTGAATCTTGTCCTCGGTGGCGCTGTCAATCGCGCTGGTGGAGTCATCCAGCACCAGGATGCGCGGGTCGGTGAGGAAGGCGCGCGCCAGGGCCAGGCGTTGGCGCTGCCCCCCAGAGAGCGTCACCCCCCGCTCGCCGATCACCGTTTCATATCCGTCCTTGAAGCCCATGATGAACTCGTGCGCCTGCGCGGCGCGCGCCGCCGCTTCGATCTCCTCCAGAGAAGCATCGGGGCGCCCAAAAGCGATATTCTCGCGCACGGTGCGCGAGAACAGAAAGATATCCTGTTCGATGATCGAAATCTGCTGGCGCAGAGTCTCCATGTTCCACTGGCGCACATCCACACCGTCCACCAGCACCTGTCCGGAGCGGACATCGTAGGTGCGATTAATCAGCTTGACCAGAGTGGTCTTGCCCGCGCCGGTCTGTCCGACGATGGCGACCGTCTGACCAGGCTCCACTTTGAGGGTAATCCCGCTCAAAACCGGCTCTCCCCGCTGATAGGCGAAATCCACCTCGTGGAATTCCACCGCCCCGCGCATCGGCCGGGCGTATCCGGCGGCGTTCTGATCCAGCTCGGTCTCGCGGTTAATCAATTCGAGGATGCGCCGCGCCCCGGCGATCCCCAACGAGACCTGCGAATAAGCGAACAACGAGACGAAGGTAGGAAAGCCAAGCAAAAGCAGCAACCCGAAGTAGGCCACCACGTCGCCCAACACCAGCGCGCCCTGGCGATACAGGAAGATGGCGTGGAGCAGGCCGCCCGCCTGAGTCAGCGCCATCAAGAGGAAGGGCACAAAACGAGCTTCGATATCGCCCTGCTGGACGAAGAAATCACGGAAACGACCAGCATAGTGCTGAAACAGCCCGGCCTCCTGCGTCTCTTGCGCCATCCCTTTGACGGTTTCGATGCCGTCGAGCGCCTCGGCCAGGCGGGTATTCAGATCCCCGAAAGCGGCGCGCACGTTATCGGTCACCGGGCGCAGCTCGTGCAAATATTGCCATAACGCCAGGAAATAACTCACGGCAAAGAAGAGCGGGGCGGCGATGAGCGCCGGGTGGTAGCGTGAGGCGAGCATCAACGGCATGACGATGAAATTGGCTGAGCCGATCACCAGGTTGATGCCGGGGCTGAACATGAAGTTGATCTCGCGCACGTCGTTGGTGGCGCGCGCCATGGTATCGCCCACCGGCTGCAAATTGTGAAAGGTCATGCTCTTGCCCAGCAGGCTGACGTACAGCTCCTCGCGGATATCGCGCTCCATGTGCTGGGCGATCAGCTCTGCGCCGAAATTGCGCCCCAGTTGCAGCACGCCGCGAATCACCTGGGTGACGGCGATCACCACGGCGATCTCCAATAAAGCGCGCGCTGCTGGTTGCGCCGCCTGGATCACCATCAGCGCTTTGCCAGTATACACCGGGATGACTGCTGCCAGAGCGGCGTTGCCGAAGGCGCCAATCAACATCACCACCACCAAATACCAGTAACGCACCAGGTGAGAGAGAAGCCAGCGCACCGGCCCGCGCCGGCTATAAGTGCGGCTTTGCGGCAACGTGAATTCAGAAAATGTCGTCGTAGTCATGATTCAGCGCTCATCGGGAAAGGGCATCTCCGCCGCCAGGCGGTAAACGCCGTGTTTAGGCAGGACATCCGGCGGCACGCGGCGCATGCGCTCGCTGCCCGGCGAAATCTTGTAATAGCCGCCGTTGCAGTGCAGCAAGGGGATGGCGCGGCGACGGCGCTGGAAGGCAGCGCGCATCAAAGCCGAGTGATGGGCGTAAATCGCCCGCTCCTGGGGGTAAGCCGCGAAGATGCGCTCAAAAGCGCGCCGGAACTGCGCGCGATACGCATTGCTGACCACCCTGAGATGGCTGATGACCCAGCAACGATCTTCGTAATCCCAGTAGTAACTCAAGCCCAGCCAGTCGCCGCGGCTGTTGAAATAAGGGAAAAAGGGAAAGGCGCGGCAGGTCAAGGAGCGAAAATCACGCTGACAATGTTGGTGCCCGCGGCACGCGATCAGCAGCATCCCCGGCGGCGTACCTGCTTGCAACTCAGCAACGTCTTCGGCGTCATCCCCCTCCCAGAGACGCCACAGATCAGTGCTGGCGCTCAGGTAATTCCACTCGCGCCGGTAAGCCGCCGGGACAGCATGGCGGGTATCGCAGCAAAACGGCACACCGCGCTCATTGTAGGGAGCGCACTTTTCCCCGCAGTCCAACGCGGTGATGGGAGCTTCGAATTCGGCGTACAGCCGGGCGAAATTCAGGTCTACTTGCGGGCACACGGCGCCGAGGATACCACATTTCCCGGCGCCCGGCATTCCGGTATAATCAAGAGTAATCAGACGGTTTCCCCACGCCCATTCCCCCACAGAGGCACTCAAAAGGAGAAAGTTAATGCATCCTCATCCAACCCGCAGCCTGCGCCTGATGCTC
>WFTY01000298.1 GCA_015485245.1 Anaerolineales bacterium
GCTTCATTGGGCGTTATTGTACCAGTTTGTAAACGTTGATGCAGATTTTAGGGCGCCAGCCGCACGGCGGCGAATCCCAGTCCGTTGGGGCCGACATGCGTGCCGATGACCGGGGTGGTGTTGACGAGGGGCGCTTCGCCGCGCAGTTGCAGGTGAGGGAGCAAGTCGTCCCGGAACCGGCGGGCGTCGTTTTCGGCGTTGCTGTGCAGCACGGCCAGTTGTTCGATCGGCCCGATTTTGGCGAGCAAGGCTTTAAGGTGGGCGATGCCCTTCTTGCGAGTGCGCGTTTGCCCCAGGTTGAGGACTGCGCCGTTGCGCACTTCGACGAACAGCTTGACTTGCAGGAGCGATCCCAGGCGGGCAGCCGCCCAGGAAACGCGCCCGGAGCGGCGGATGTATTCCAGCGTGTCCAGCATGGCGAAGACGCGTACACGCTGGCCGACGTGGTGCACCGTGCGCCGGATGGCATCCAGCGGCAGGCCTGCAGCAGCGGCCTCGGCGGCGGCCAGCACCTGAAAACCCAGCCCCATCGAGAGCGAGCGGCTATCGATCACCTGGACGCGCTCGCCAAACGCCTGGGCAGCCAGTTTGGCTGTGTTGCAGATGCCGCTCAACGAACTGGCGATGTGGATGGCGAGAACCGCCTGCGCGCCGCCTTGCAGTAGTTTTTCATAGGCAGCCTGGAAGACGCCCGGCGCAGGGGTGGCCGTGGTGGGTGGCGTGCTTAAGCCGGGGAGGCGCTCGTAAAACTGGCGCCGGGAAAGGTCGATACCGTCCCGGTAGCTCTGGTGGCCCATCACCACGATGGCGGGGATGACCTCGATATTGTGCCGCGCGCAAAGCTCCGCCGGGATGTCGGCTGTGCTATCGGTGACTAGGCCAATACGCATGCCAGGATTTATTCCAGCGCGATGATGAACTGGTAGTGCGGCTGCCCGCCGTCCTGCACTTCGACTTCTTGCTCCGGGTAGGTCTCGCGGATCAGGTCAGCGATGCGGTGAGCCTCGTTCGGGTTGAGATCCTCGCCGTAGAACAGGGTGATGAGTTCAAAGTCGGATGCGCCGGCTTTTTCCAGGAAGGCCAGGCAGGCCTCGGTGAGGTCTTCGCAGGCGTGGATCAGTTTGCCGTTGTGCAGCACAATGGTTTGCCCCTCGTGCACCTGCACGCCGTCGATCTCTACGCTGCGGGTGGCGGTGGTGATTTCGCCGGTTTCCACGTCGTCGAGGGCTGATTTCATCCCCGCAACCACGTCGTCAAATTCGCCATCGGGGATCAGGCGCAACAGGGCGCTCAGCCCCTGGGGGACGGTGCGAGATGGGATGACCACCGCATTTTTAACGGTCACTTCGGTGGCGGCCTGCGCGGCCAGGTGGATGTTTTTATTGTTGGGCAGGATGATGATCTTGTCGGTGGGCAGGTTTTCAAAGGCCTGCAGGATTTCTTGCGTGCTGGGGTTCATCGTCTGGCCGCCCTCGATGATGGCTGCGGCCCCCAGGCTGGCGAACATATTGGCGATGCCAGGGCCAGGGGCGACGGCCACCACGGCGATCTGTCCGGGTTCTACAGGGGAGAGCTTGAGAGGAGGGCGCTTTTTCTGGTTTTCGATCTCCTCCATCTGCGCCATCAGGTTCTCGATGTGCACTTTGGTGATCGTCCCCAGCGACATGGTGTAGTCAATCGGCTCGTAGCGTTTTTCGGTGGGCACGTGGATGTGCATGCGGTAAATGCCATCTCCCTCGCCGATTTGAATGGACGTGCCCATCGCCTCCAGGTCGCTGTAGAATTTCTCCAGGTGCAGCGGCTCATGGGGGCGAAAATCCACCACCACCTCGAAATCCTGACCGGGTTCCACGGCGTGCATGGCTTCGTCCAGGTTGAGCGCTGCCAGTGGCTTTACGGTGGCGATGGCAGTGTCGAGCGAGAGCCCCTGGGCGTGACGCAGCATACCTTCGAGCAGGAAGAACAAACCTTTGCCGCCGGAATCCACCACGCCGGCTTCTTTGAGCACGTCGAGCAGCTCCGGAGTGCGCTCAACCGAGGCGTCGGCGGCCTGCACGGCGATTTCCAGCAATGCCAGCGGGTCGCGGGTGTCTTCGAGCGCGGCTTCCACCGCGGCGGCCACGTCTTTGGCGACGGTGAGGATGGTGCCTTCCACCGGGCGCACCACGCCTTTGTAGGCGGTGTCGCGGGCGCTGGCGAGGGCAAGGGCGAAATCCTCGGCTGTGAGAGTGTCTTTATCCTCCAGCCCGCGAGCAAAGCCGCGCCAGAGCTGAGAGAGGATCACGCCGGAGTTGCCGCGCGCCCCCATCAAGGCGCCTTGCGCCAGGGCGGCGGCCACCTTGCCGATGGAGCGCTCAGGTGTGGTGGCGATCTCGTCGAAAGCGGATTGCATGGTCAGCACCATATTTGTGCCGGTGTCGCCATCGGGAACGGGGAAGACGTTGAGTGCGTTGACGCTCTCATGGTTGGTACGCAGCCAGGTGAGCGCCGCCTCGGCGAGTGTTTTTAGCGCCTGGCCGTCAACGGCGCGTCGGGTTTTGGGGTCGCTCGTTTCCGATAGCTCTGCGGAATGCGGTGGTGTGGACATAAAAGCTCCTCAAAAGAGGTGATTATTCCTCGTTATCGCTGAATCTTAAACCCTGAACGTGAACGTTTACCGCGTTGACTGGCACGCCCAGAGATTTTTCTACGTTGTAGCGCACAGTATTCGCCACGCTGGCCGCCACCGACTTGATGCGCGTGCCATATTCCACGATGATATAAAGGTCGATGTTGATGTGCTCGCCGTCAAAGTGCACCTCGACCCCGTGGGTGGGGTCTTTGGTCAGGATATGGGCGATGCCATTGACCAGGTTCTTTGCGGCCATGCCCACCACGCCATACGAGCGCAATGTGGCCTGGTAGGCGATGGTGGCGACGGCTTGTGGAGCGACGTGGATCCCGCCAATGGATGTCATTTCGTTGGTCATGGTTTTCTCGCTTGAAAGTGGGTATGTTCTGTGGTAAGATTTGCCGGTTGTTGATCTAAGGCTCAACACGATAGGCGTAATTATAATACGTTGTGTCAAAAATTGCTTTGAAAGGAACCGGTAAGATGGCAGTTTGTCAGAGTTGCGGAAAAAAGACGACCTTTGGCCGGAATGTGCCCTGGTCTAAGAAATCTACCCGACGCAAATTCAAGCCCAATTTGCAGAAAGTCACGGTCTATGAGGACGGCAAGGCTGTCCGTAAGGTGTTGTGCACGCGCTGCATCCGGACGCTTGTTAAAACCGCCTAGAGGGTAGAACGCCTCGCCCAGCGAGACTCCTGTTTATAAGGGAAACGCGGCCCAAATAAGGCCGCGTTTTTGCGTTCATTAATCCGCGTTTGTGATCAGGGAGGCGCAATTCGCCAGATCTGCGGTTCCACCCACAAGGCGTAATCCCCCTGGGGGTTGCCCTGGTCTCGTACTGTTAGGGTGAAGCGCACAGTTTGCCCGGCCAGAGGGGATAGATCCACATTGATTGTGGTGACGGCGCCGTCATAAGTTTCCTCCCAGTTGCTCCAAGGGAGCGTCTGAGAGTGATAGATGCCGTTGGCATCGTAATACTCCAACGCAAATTGCACTGAACAGCCTGTGGCAGGCCATCCGTAGAGTGATTCCCAGTTGCTCAGGCAACCGACGGTGGCGCGAAACTGATCTCCCGCCAGCACGGGGAAGGGGGGATAGGTGCCAAAGATTTGCGATTGTCCTATGCTGGTGTTGGTTGCCGGGTGGGTCAGCATCCCTCGCTGGTAGTTGTGGACGCCTTCGAGCACCGGGTTATCCACCGCGTACACCCAACCCAATCCCAATGTTGCTTGATCCTTTCCCGGACAAGGTATGGGCTCCAGGCTGTTGGTCCAACTGGCGTCGCAGAGGTGATCAATGAAGTCGTAAGCTTTGTACCCGACGGCGGCGGCAGTCGTGGGTGGTGGCGATGCTGTCGGCGGCGGCGGAGTAACCGTCGCTGTGGGCGCGGCTTGTGTTGGGGGAATGGCGGTGGCGCTGGGTAACGCGGTGAGGGTTGCCGCGACCATGGTTTTTAGGGGTGCTTCTTCTTCGGGGGAGGGAGCGGCGTTGCCGCAAGCCAGTGTCACAATTGCCAGTATGGTCACCAGGATGGCAAGGCGACGGCGAAGTAGGGGAGTTGCTCTCATCATGTGGTTTCTCCGTGGGATGCTCAACGGGCAAGGGAGAAGTAAATATACAACCAAAACGGCGCCAGCCCGCCCACGGCGAGCACGGCCAGCAGCCCCAGCAGCGCGGTGCCCCAATCCACATCCAGCGGGTCGCGCTTGGGCGGCGCGGCTGTGGTGGGCGGTGGGGAAGCGACGGGTTGAGGGGGCGCTGTGACGTTCGCTGGCGCGCTGGCCGCGGCGAGGGGCTCGGAGCGGCGCTGGGAGAACGTCACCAGCACGCGGCCGAGCTGGTCGGCAGTGCGGTAGCGCGCCGAAGGCTCTTTGGAGAGCACTTTCATGATGATGCGGTTGAGGTTCTCGTCCAGATCAGGGCGGAAGCGGCGTGGCGGCGGGGGCGTGGCCTGACGGTGCAGGCGCGCCAGCTCGGCGCTGCTTTCCGCCTCAAACGGCAGGCGGCCTGTGAACATCTCGTAGAAGGTCACCCCCAGGCTGTAGACGTCGGATGCGGGAGAAGGCGGTCGGCCGCTGGCTTGTTCGGGGGAGAAGTACTGTGGTGATCCCCACACCACCTGCGAGCGTTCGTCGGGGTGGATGGCGGCCAGGGCGCGGGCGATGCCGAAATCGGTCACTTTGAGGCGGCGGTCGGGGGTGACGAGCATGTTCTGTGGTTTGACGTCGCAGTGCACCAGGCCGGCGCGATGTGCATAGCCAATCCCGGCGCAGGCCTGAATCGCCAGGGCGATGCCGCGGGCAATCGAAACCTGGCCGCGCTTTTCAATGTATTCCTTCAACGTTACCCCCGGCACATATTCCATAACGATGAAAATGCGCCCCTGATCGATGCCGAAATCATGGATGGTGACGATGTTGGGATGAGAGAGGTTGGCGGCGGCTTTGGCTTCCTGGCGAAAGCGCTCCCGAAAGGCGGGGTTGTTGGCGAATCCGGCGCGCAACACTTTGATCGCCACCGTGCGCTCGAGCATCAGATCGCGCCCTTTATAGACCACAGCCATGCCGCCGCGTCCCAGCGGCTCTTCCAGTTGATAGCGTTTGTTGAGCAGGCTTACCACGTCAGCAGCTCTCTGTTTTTTCGGGTACAATTGGTGAACTTTGTGTATGGCATGCGCATTTCGTAAAATGCCTTGAAGCCAGATTAAACTTTTTTCCTCCAGGATATTTGAATTGTACCATCGCTTATGAGGCCAGCTTCCTTGATCTATAACCCCGCGGCAGGGCGTTTCCCCTCCCGGATGTTGATTGAGCGCGCCACACAGGTGCTGCGCGGCCAGGGGTGGGATATTCGCCTGGCGGTGACGCGCGGCGGCGCGCACATCACCGAGCTGGCGCGGCAGGCGACCGTGCAGGGCGATGTGGCTGTGTTCATCGCTGGCGGCGATGGCTCGATTAACCATGCCGTGCGCGGTCTGCTGGGCAGCGAGACCGCCCTGGGGGTGTTGCCCGCGGGCACGGCGAATGTCTGGGGACAGGAGCTTGGCCTCCCCGGCCTGGCGTGGACGCGCTGGATGGCGCTGGAAGAGAGCGCCCGGCGCTACGCTGGAACCTCTGTGCGCCGTATGGACGTCGGCCTGTGCAACGACGACCCTTTTCTGCTGTGGGGCGGGGTGGGACTGGACGCCTTCACCGTGCATCGCCTGGAGCCGCGCAGCCGATGGGAAAAACAATTTGCCGTCGCTCACTACGCCGCCACGGTGGTGCAGCAGGCGCGCGCCTTTGGCGGCATTGATCTGAGCGTATACGCCGCAGACACCCGCCTCCGGGGACGGTTTTTGCTCGCCGTCGCCAGCAATATTCACCTTTACGCCGGCGGCATCGCTGAGATTTCCCCGCGGGCCTGCCTGGATGACGGTGAAATGG
>WFTY01000299.1 GCA_015485245.1 Anaerolineales bacterium
CGAAGGGATCGAAATCCATGTCGTCAAAACCAAAGGGATTGCTGTTTTCCCGCAGCATCTCTTCCCATAGCGCTTCTCTGGCAGCATCACGCATGCTGTGGTACTCGTTGTAACGGCGCTCCATCTCCTCCATGAGCTCATCCTGAAACCAGCCGCCGTCGGTTTCGTTCACGGTACTCGGGTGAGGTGGCTCAGGGCCCAAGTTTCTGTCCAGAATGGACTCAACATCGCGCTTCAGTTGTTCGCGAAGCAGTTCCTCGATATTCCCGCTTTCCTGCCGGGCAACTTGTTCTTCCTTTTCGATATGCTGGCGGACCTGCTCGCTGAACGAGACTGGAGCATCGTGATCCAGCTCAATTCCGAAACGGAAGGCATCATATCGGGCGAGAGCTTCCTTCAGTTCATCATCGATCAAATTGTGCTGTATCAAGGGATAGAGGAGTTCCTGTATCCATTCATCCAGCTCACGGCGCTGCCATTGGGTCAGGGATTTTCGCTGGCCCAGAACCAGCAGGCGTTGCAGCAGGGGGCTAGCGCAAGAGGCTGCTTCTGCCTCAGCCGCGCGGACTTCCGTCTGTATGCGGCCGATGATTTCATCCATGCGTTGGCGAAAACGCGCGTTCTCATGCTTGAGCCTCTCCGCTTTCGCCCATAACTTCTGGAATTCTGAAAGTTTTTTGCTTTTTTTCTTGTCGGGTACGAGTTGCATTCTGATGTTCTCACCAGGCACCGCGCATGGAAGCGGGCTTCACTGCCGGACTTTGGGCAGTATTCTACCTGGTTTTCGAGAGGCATCAACCAGGATCATGGCGGATGAGACTGCCGGCGGGCAATCGGCTGCCGTTACGGCCCGCCGCCGCCCAGCCGAGCCAGCCGGGGGTACTCTCTCGCTCCATCAGGACTCGCGGCCCCTCCCCCACACCAGGATGGCCTTTTCGGAAACTCCGGTGATACGCCGGGCTTCCGCCACCATCTGGACATCGATTTTCAGGGTTGTTCTCATGGCGACACCTCTCTACTGTGGCGCACCGTCGCGAGTCAGCTTGATGACTTCGCCGATCGTGACACGGCCATGCGCACGGGCGAAGATCCTGGCGATGAAGCTCAAGATCTCCGGGGTGATCTGGAGTATGTCGGCTCCTGAGAGTTACAGCGAAGCATTTCACGGAATTGCGTATTTGGCGGAGAGGGAGGGATTCGAACCCTCGGTACGCTTGTGACGTACACACACTTTCCAGGCGTGCTCCTTCGACCACTCGGACACCTCTCCGGGGGACCTGGGAATCTCTGGTGTTTCGCCTAGGCGCGCGTTGCGCCAGCTGGGCAGAGGCTCCTCATTGCAGGAAGGCGCAAGGGTATACCATGACGGTGGTTTGCGCAATCGCTATCGGCCGGGTTGTCAGCCGACGCGGCGCCAGCGGTTCTGGCGGCGTGTGGGGGTGTAGCCGATGTAGATGCCGAGGGCGAGGCTGACGAGGGCGGCGCCGATGCCGATGGTATAGACCTTGGTGCTGAGGGCGGCGTACCGGCTTTCCATATCCTTCAACTTTTTGTTTTGCCGCTCTTTTTCCAGCCTCAGGGCGCGATTCTGCTCGAGGGTATCAACGGCGCTGCCGCTGATGGCCTTGATTTCTCTCAGCTCCCGCGCCAGGCGTTGCTTTTCCTTCTCCAGGGCAGCGGCCTCTTCCAGGCCTTTGTCGCGCTCCATCTGCAAACGTCTGACATTTTCCTTCAATCTACGCATATCTTCTTCCAAAAGCGCGATTTTCTCATTTGCGGCATCGAGCAGATCCTGGGCGATGGGCGTGGTGGATACAAAGCGGTTGAGCACCCAGCCTTCTTCGCCGGAGTCCAGCGCCACCCTGGAGACGCCCTTGGATTCGTCCCGCTCCAGCTGTTTCAAGCGGGTGCCGCTTTTGATGACCTTGAGTGTGGGGGACTGAGTGTCGGGGCCGGAGCGCAGGTTGATGTAGATGACATCGTCGACATAGAGATATTCCCCGGGCGTTGTGGTGGCGCTTTCCCCCATGGCCGGCGAGAACGGGCTCAGCCACACGGCCAGGAGCCACAGCCACGGGAGGCCGCGCCTGGCAAAATCCCCATTTTGCTCCTGCCCGATTTTCATTTCGTCATGCGGTGTCTGCAATGTTGTCCCCCGGGGCGGATTATAGTACAAATTCCGGGCAGACAAGTTCTGCGCATTGTGTACCAATTTGGTAATATATCGGCTGATATTCCCAGGATATAACACGTTCAGGATTGAAGAATGGATACCGCCAGCATTACCACGCCCCTCGCCTTCCTCGCCG
>WFTY01000300.1 GCA_015485245.1 Anaerolineales bacterium
CTTGCTCAATCTTTGACGGTCTTACCAATGTTGAGTGTAGGAGTTCTTCCTTTTCCTTGTCAATTGTCCGATCTTTTGTCTGAAGGTCAGGCAGGCGGCTTATTGATACTTTTTTATTGGGGATAAGTAGCCCACGATGGCTTGCGGGGGTAGTAATAGTCTACATCAACCCATCCGCTTTGTGAGCCGACACGAATTTTGTAGAATAATATGCCGTTATTCGTGGTAGTTTCGAGCAATGTGACATCCACGCAGCCGCCAAGCGCCATTCCGACTACGTCTACGATCTGGTTCCCGTTTTCGAATGCGAGCGCAGGATTTTCCCAGAGGGCAACTTCGCTGCGTTGATCGTAATCGCAGAGCCAGCCACGCGTTATCTGTGGCTTTGCGGGTGCCGGAGGCGGAGAGGAGAACAATGAGCTATTGACCAGTAGCCAGGTCAGCCAGATACACAAAGATCCAACGACGATGACGATCCAGAGCAATGTTTTTTTATCGGAGTTGGTCATTGCCTGGGTGGCTGGAGTAGTGTCTGGAGTAGTATCTGGCAGATTTGATGGCGTATTGAGGGTTTCGCTTAGTTTTTCCAGCGTTTTATCGTAGTCATTCATCTCGCAACTCCCTGATACACAGTAACCGCCACCGCCAATCCGCTCCCCCGATGACGTGGATAATCCCTGCTGTGTGTTCCCCTGGTCTCTTGGGGGTGAATGGGGCGCTCACTGGCGCGTCGTTTTGCTGCGCTTCCATGCCCAGGCTGCCAGTACGAACACCAGTACGCCGAAGTTCAGTGTCACCAGCAGCCATTTAAGGGCGGTGAAAAACCCGGCCAGCGCGGCGATGAGCGGCAATCGTGCTGGGTATTGCTGCATTACCAGTGAGGTGGAGGTGTTCTCCAGCAGGTCGAACAGCGCTGCCGCCAGGGGGAGAAGGTTGGCGCGCCGCCAGCGAGAGTGAGGAGGGAAGACGGCGCTCGCGGGGCGGCTGATGGCGAAAATCAGAAACAGCGTGTATATCACCGGCCAGATCACATCAAAGGTGAAGTGTCCGCGGATGAAAGCCACGCGCGCCTCCTCGCCGTAGGCTGCTGCCATGCGGTAGAGATCATCGGCGTTGTAGTAGAACATCAAATCGGGGATGCCGGCTGCCCGTTCCGCGGGAGTGGCGCTGGCGTTCTGCGCTGGGAGCACAGTGATGGCGAACAGCAGGAACCCCAGCCAGGCAGCCAACACGGCCCAGCGTGTGGCGAGGCGGTAGAACAAATCTGAAAGCTTTTTCATGTTATCTCCCAGGGAGGTGTGCCGCTGCCGCCTGCGCCGCGCAGTGAGGCGCGAATCGGTTCGCCCAGCTCCGGGAGCACATCGGCCACGGCGGCCAGCAGCCCGAAACATCCAGCGATCATCATGTCGCCATACGGCGCGGGGAAATAGGGGCGGAGACCGCGGTTGGTGGTCGCGGCGAACATATTCCTGCGCGGCCCGGTCACCACCACGTCGAACCCCCCTTCTCCCAGCGGCAGCGGCTCGTCGCTGTACACCAGCGCCCCGTGTCCGTGGTCGTCGAAGACCTGTTCGTGGTTCAACGAGCCGTCAGCCAGGGCGCGTAGCAGCGTTTCCAGCCTGGGCAGGTCGAGCAATCCGGTGTGGTGTTCAAATACGCCTTCGATCCCTTGGGGGCCGAGGCGGAAGGCCAGGGTGTGGAAATTGCCCACGTTGGCGATAAGCGCGCGCGGCAATGCACCCACCCGTGGGTCAAGGGTAGCCCCCAGAACGGCAGCCGGAGCGGTGTCCATCACCACCAGCGGGGCGTCAAAATCGGGAACCTGCCCCGGGGCGGGGCGCAGGGCTGAATCCACCACTGCCTGCAAGCGCGTCATGATGGGGGGAACGTCCTCGGCGCGGTAGGCGAACGCTGAGAGCCGGTTGGTCGCCCGAATGCGCTCATCCAGGTAGTCGAAGCGAAACTGGCGGTCGGAGTACCCTGGCGGGGCCGCTCCGTGGTCGAATACGGCCACCGCTACGGCGTCCAGGTCATCGAGCGAGACGCCGAATTCGGCGAAGGCGCGGGCGATGGCCGTGAAGTCGAAGTCGCGCAGTTCCAGGCGGGTCACCTCGTTGGGCAGAGCGGCGATCTCCTCCTCCGAAAGAATCTGAATCCCGTCGGCCTGCACGCGCTCCAGATCATCGTCAAAGGTGCGGGCGGCCTGCGGCGTGGCGTAGACCGGGAAACCCGCCTGGGCATGGTCACGCGCCGCCCAATGTGAAGGCCCGCCGCCCATCGTCACCCCGGTGAGAGCGATGGGCACGCCGCGCCGGGTGGCGGCTTTGATGCGCTGGTGCACCATCATCGTCGGCGAGGGCACCACCAGCTTGAAGCCGTTTTCCAGGTCTACGCGTGAATCGTACAGGTAAATATCTTGCGTGCCGGTGCCGACGTCTACTGTTAATATCCTCATGTGCTGTTACCTCTCTTTGCCATTTGCAGGCCGCCTCCGCTGCCCTCTTCCACCGATTGTTGCAAGTATATCACCTGCATCTTTGGGAGCAATTACACTTGGCGCTGACGGGCTTTGCAGTATACTGGAGGCAAACCGTAGCAACGAGGTGTCCGATGAAGCTAGATGCGGCCAGAAAACGATGGGAAGACGAAACCCTGCGCCCGGTGCTGGAACGCTTCCCGGAGCGCAAGGAGGAATTTACTACTGCTTCGGGGATTCCGCTCCCGCGGCTGATGCTTCCCCCAGATGATGACCCTGACTATGAGGAGCAACTTGGATTTCCTGGGGAATACCCTTTCACCCGCGGCGTGCAGCCGACGATGTACCGCGGGCGCTTTTGGACGATGCGCCAGTATGCCGGGTACGCCACCGCGGAAGAATCCAACGCTCGCTATCGTTATCTGCTGGCGCAGGGGCAGACCGGCCTCTCCGTGGCCTTCGATTTGCCTACACAGATCGGCTAC
>WFTY01000301.1 GCA_015485245.1 Anaerolineales bacterium
GGCGGATCTGCGGCATATCCTTTCTTCTGGCGGGGGCAGTCTGGGGGAGGGCGGCTCGGTGGCCTGGCAGTTCACTCAATCGGCGTACTTCTCGCTGCCGGCTGCGGAGTACGACGAGGAGCAAATCTTTGAGCTTGCTGTGCTCGCTGGCGCAGACGACGTGATTAATGATGGGGAGACCATCGAAATTATCGGCCCGGCGGTGGCCTTTAAAGAGATCAGTGATCAGCTTGAAGCCGCGGGCGTCAAAGCGCAGGACGCCGGTTTGCGCATGATTCCCAATCAGGAAATTGAACTGGGCGTGGCCGAGGCCTTGCAGGTGATGAAGGTGATTGAGCGGCTTGAAGACCTGGATGACGTTCAGCGCGTGTTCTCGAACCTGCGCATCACCGACGAGGTGATGGCTGAGTACGCCGCGAGCTGAGCGGATGCTGGTTCTGGGGATTGACCCTGGTACGGCGATCACCGGCTATGGACTGGTGCGTGAGGGGGAAGGGGGCCAGTTGACCGCTGTGGCTTATGGCGTGATCCGCACCGCGCCCAAATTACCTATGCCACAACGCTTGGTGTTGATCCATCGTCAATTGCGAGAGGTGATACAACTTCATCGCCCGGATAGCGCTGCGGTGGAGTTGCTCTTTTTTCAGAGCAACGTGACGACCGCTATGACGGTGGGGCAGGCGCGCGGTGTGGCGCTCCTGGCATTGGCCGAGGCGGAACTTCCCATCGCTGAATATGCTCCTATGGTGATTAAGGAAGCGGTGGCAGGGTACGGGGGGGCGGATAAACAGCAGGTGCAGCAGATGATCCGCGCCTTGCTGGGGTTGGAGGAAATTCCTCGTCCCGACGATGCCGCCGATGCGCTGGCTGTGGCGATCTGCCATATTCACAGTTACAAAATGAACTCTTTGATGACTTAAACTTTTTTATGGAGCCATCCCAACTGTTCTTGCGTTTTGGCGCTTCACTGGCGATCGGTTTTATGATTGGCTTGCAGCGTGAATTTGCCACCCGCGGTGAAGATCAGGAGATCGTCGCCGGAGAGCGCACGTTTGCGTTGATGGGGCTGGTGGGAGCGTTGGCGGCGATGGCTGCCGATGAGCTGCAATCGCCCCTGGCTTTTATCGGCATTATCCTTTTGTTGGGGATATTCTCCGCTGTAGCGTATTTCATTGACGCCTGGCGAGGCTACGTAGGGCTGACTACGGAGGTCGCCATCGTGGTGACCGTCCTGATCGGTGCGTTGAGTTATTGGGGGTATCTGGTTTTGGCAGTGGCCTTGGGGATCGCCACCACCATGCTTCTATCACTAAAACTGGAGACGGATCGCTTTGTGCGCGCGCTCACGCGCGAGGATATCTTTGCAGCTTTGCAGTTCGCCGTTATCAGCGCCATTATTTTGCCGGTGTTGCCCAATGTGAGTTTTCTGCCTCAACCTTTTGATGTGTTGAATCCCTTCAAAATCTGGCTGATGGTGGTGTTTATTTCGGGGATCAGCTTTTTGGGGTATCTGGCCATCAAACTCGTTGGGCCGGAACAAGGGATTGGGATCATCGGTTTTCTGGGGGGGCTGGTTTCCAGCACCGCGGTTACGCTTAGCTTCTCCGAGCGCAGCGGCCGCGAACCGGGGCTCTCCAGGCAGTTCGCTTTGGCCATCATGGTGGCCTGGACGGTGATGTTCGTGCGCGTGCTGATCGCTGTGGGCGTGCTCAACCGCCAGCTGTTGAGCGTTGTCTGGATGCCGCTGGCTGCTGCGGGTGTTGTAGGCATGCTTTATGCCATCTATCTGTTTTTCTCTCAACGGGTTGCAGAAAGAGGCATGGTGCAGTTCTCCAACCCCTTTGATCTGAAGTCGGCGATCAAGTTTGGGTTGCTTTACGCAGTGGTGCTGCTGATCTCGCGTACCGCTCAAATGTATTTGGGTGATACTGGCCTGCTGCTTTCTGCCCTGGTATCCGGTATCGCCGATGTGGATGCCATTACCCTCTCGATGGCGGAGCTTAGTTCCGCCGAGGGGCTGGATGTGCACATCGCCTCGCGCGCGATTGTCGTGGCGACGATGTCGAACACCGCTGTCAAGGGCGGTATCGCGCTGATGGGGGGATCGGTTGCCCTGCGCCGCGCCTTGTGGCCGGGTATTCTGTTGCTGGCCTCCGCAGGCGTGAGCGTGGCGTTTTTTGTATAGGAGCTTGGGATGATCGCCAGTGTGAAAGGACGCCTCGCGGAACAGCGGGAAGATCAAATTGTCGTTGAAGTGGGGCCGGTGGGTTTGTGGGTTTATGTGCCAGCCCCGATGCAGGGAACGCTGCGTGTGGGCGAGATGGTTGCGCTGCACACGTATCTGGTGGTACGTGAAGATGCGCTCAAATTGTATGGGTTCGCCACGGCCGAGGAGCGGGATTATTTTTCTCTCTTGCTGGGTGTTAACGGCGTGGGGCCGCGGCTGGCGTTGGCGATCCTTTCGACGCTCAACCCGGCTGCGATACGCCGCGCAGTGTTCGCCGAGCAGGCGGAGGTCTTCCGGCGAGTACCCGGCGTGGGCGCGAAAACTGCCCAGCGGATTTTGATCCACCTGCAAGGGCGACTGGAAGCAGGCGATGACCTGACCGCCGTCGCCCAGATGGCGGATGCGGATACACAGGTTCTGGAAGCTCTGATCGCGCTGGGGTACAGCGTGGTGGAAGCACAGGCGGCTTTGCAGTCCATCCCTAAAGACGCCCCGGAAGAGGATGTAGAGGCGCGTTTGCGCCTGGCGTTGCAATATTTTGCTTGAGGTAAAGGATCATGGCATTACAAGGAAAAGAAATCGTTTTTATTGGCCCAGGCGTGATGGCGGAGGCGATGATCGCCGGGATTTTGCGCAATCATTTGGCTGAGCCGGGGCAGGTGATCGCCTCGGGACCGCGCCCCAACCGTGGGCGCGAGCTGGTGGGGCGTTATGGCATTCGCAGCAGCGTGGATAACGTCGCCGCGGTTGCCTCTGCCGACGTCGTCGTGCTGGCGGTGAAGCCACAGCAGCTCAAACAGGTATTGCCGGAGCTGGAAGGTCGCCTGAAGCCTGAAGCGCTGGTGCTCTCCATCATCGCAGGCGCGCCGATCGAGAAGATCTCCGGCGGCCTGGGGCATACCGCCGTGGTGCGCGCCATGCCCAACACCCCCGCGCAGATCGGCGAGGGCATCACCGTGTGGACGGCGGCTCCATCGGTTTCCGAGGCGCAGCAGGCGATGGCGCGCCAGATTCTTTCTGCGCTGGGGGAGGAAGTATTCCTGGGGGAGGAGTATTACCTCGATATGGCGACGGCGCTCTCCGGCACTGGCCCGGCGTATGTCTTCCTTTTTATGGAAGCGATGGTCGATGCGGGCGTGCACCTCGGTTTTCCGCGCCGCATCGCCGAGAAGCTGGTTGCACAGACGGTGCGCGGCTCGGTGGATTACTATTTGAAGCGCGATCATCCGGTGCACTTAGCGCGTCTGCGCAACCAGGTGACCTCGCCGGGGGGGACTTCGGCCTCGGCGCTCTATTACCTGGAAAAGGCTGGATTTCGCACCGCGATCTCGCGGGCAGTCTGGGCGGCGTATGAGCGTTCGTTGGCTTTAGGGGCGGGATTCCGCGCTCAATCCCCTGAAGATGGCGAGTGAGGCGCCGCGCGAGCGCGCATGGCGTTTTCAAGAAAGCTTGACAAATAGACAAAAAAGCCCTTCTCGGTAAAATAGGGTCTGCAAGAACGCCACAAAACCGAGGAGGGCTCGTATGGAGTATACCACGCTCAAACC
>WFTY01000302.1 GCA_015485245.1 Anaerolineales bacterium
GATGTGTATAAGAGACAGGCTACAACCTGGCGTTGGCGCCACAGATTTTTCTCCCCACAGGCATCGCCTACGCCATCCTAAAACACGACCTCTTCGATATCGACTCCACGCTGCGCCGCGCCCTGGCCTACGGCGCCCTCTCGTTGAGCCTGCTGGCGGGCTATCTGGGGCTGACCGTCATCCTGACCGCTTTCCTGGCGCAAGTCTGGCCGCAATTTCGCGGACTGGCCGCGGCCATCAGCGTGCTCATCGCCGCGGTCGCTTTCGCCCCCCTGCAGGCGCGCATGCAAAGCTGGGTGGACAGATTGCTCTACCCCGATCGCCTGAAGTTTCAACAAGCCATCGCCGTCGCGCGCCGTGCACTGGCCCAGGTCATCCAACGCGATCAGGTCATCCGCTTGCTGACAGAAGAGTTCCCCCAGAGCATTGGTTGTGCCTGGGGGACGCTCTCGCTGGCGCCCGCGCCGGACATCCCTGGAGAGCTGCAAAGCGAACCTGCCTGGAACACATCGCTCATCGTGGGTGGGACCTCCCTGGGGCGCTACTGGCTGGGGCCGCGTCGCGCCGGGCCGTCGTTCGACAGAGACGAGCAGGCCCAGCTCAACAGCCTGGCCGGGCAGGCCGCGCTGGCGCTGGCCTATGCAGGCACGATCGAGGAACTCAACAGCCTCAACCGCGAACTGGAGGCCCGCGTCGCAGAACGCACCGAGCAGGTGCTGGCGCAGCAGCAGGCGCTGACCATCCTGGCTGAACGGCAACGCCTGGCGCGCGAGCTGCACGATTCGGTGACGCAGACGCTCTTCAGCATCAACCTGAGCGCCCGCGCCATTCGCGGATTAATTGAGCGCGATAAAAACACAGCCACGCAAGAGTTGCGTGCCCTGGAACAAGCGACCCAAAACGCCTTGAGTGAAATGCGCTCCCTACTCCAACAACTGCGTAACCCGCAAGACAGCCCCCAGCTACCGAAACTGGTGGACTTTCGCAAGATATTGGAAAAACAGTGCCGGGCGCTGGAGGAACAACATCGCTTCCATATCGTTCTCGACTGCCCTCAGGGGCTGCTCCTGCCCCGCAAACGCGCCAACGAGTTTCTCGCCACCATCAAGGAAGCGCTACAAAACGCCATCCGGCACAGCGGAGTGAGCGAGGCCATCTGCCAGGTGGATCAAACTGGCGCAGGGCTGCGAGCCATCATTCGCGATCGCGGGCGCGGCTTTTATCCCCAATCGCCTTCGCCGGATCACTTTGGCCTGCAAGGGATGCGTGAACGAACGGAACAGCTCAATGGTAAAATCAAGATCACTTCCCGGCCCGGCCATGGAACGAACGTTCAGATCGAAATCCCCTATCACTAAACCGCCCCCTCCGGGCAGGGAAATACAACGATGACGATTCGCGTGCTGATTGCCGATGACCACGAAATCGTGCGCCAGGGGTTGCGCATGACTATCGAGGGCGAGAACGACCTCGAACTGGTGGGCGAGGCCGCCAACGGGCGCCAGGCCGTCATCCGCGCCGGGATATTACAGCCCGACGTGGTTATCATGGATGTGCGCATGCCAGAGATGGACGGAATCGCCGCCACGGCGGAAATCCACGCCGCTCACCCACAGATCGCCGTACTCATCCTGACCAGCTTTGGCGACGACCCTGAGCTGTTCGCCGCATTGAAAGCGGGGGCCAGTGGTTATCTGCTCAAAGACATCAACGGCGACGATCTGGTGCAGGCCATTCGCGGCGCGGCCGCGGGCAAACCCCAACTGCACCCCCAGATCGCCCAGCGGCTAATGCAAACCATGCCCAAACCCGAAGATCCCTTCGACGCTCTCACCCCGCGCGAGGTGGAGGTGCTGCGCTGCCTGGCGCGCGGCCTGAGCAACAAAGAAACCGCCAGCGAACTGGTGGTCAGCGAAAACACAGTCAAAGGATACGTCAGCGCAATTCTGAGCAAGCTACACCTGCAAGATCGCACCCAGGCCGCCTTGCTGGCCGTGCGCTACGGGCTGGTCAAACCGGGCGATCTGCCTGATCTGCTCGTCTGAGCGCGAGGAAAACACCTACTCCAGAGGGGGATCGAAACCGTCCTTTGGAAGGATGACAAAACGGCGCAGGGGGCTATACTGAAGACACGATGAAAGCGCTAATTTCTCCTCCCGGCCCCCAACATCGCATCCCCCGCTGGAAGCTCCCCCGGCGAAAGGAAGCCCTGCCTTATTTCCTCTATCGGCTGGCACAACAATATGGGGACATCGTCCGGTTCCAAATCGGGAAACAAGAATACTACCTGCTCAACCACCCCCGCTTCATCCAGACCGTCCTGGAGGACACAAAAGGCGACTTTCAGCCTCTGGCAGCCGAGATCGCGCTGCTGCCCCCCAACCACACAAGTCAGCCCCCCGTTCCTGACACGAACCAGGACACCCTCCGAGAGGTCGCCGCGGAACAGACCCCGGCCTGGGTACAGGAAAACACACTCAACCTGGA
>WFTY01000303.1 GCA_015485245.1 Anaerolineales bacterium
TGCGTGGCCAGCGCAACTGGCAGTACCTTCTCTGGGACGTTCTCATGTTCCAAGCGTGGTTAGAAGCACAATAAAGCAATATGGCGATTCTTAAGATTCTTCGCGGCGATTCATCGGCGCGCGCAGATGCGCTGCGCGCCAGTTTGATGCTGGCTTTGTTGTTTCACTTGTTGGCAACGGGAGTGATTTACACCGTTGGCCGTCTGGAAATCCTGCCCGCCATGTTCGATAGCCGCGGGGTGGGCTACTTCAACGACGATAACTTCTCCTACATGCGGCAGGCCGAAGACCTGGTGAATCTGTTGGAGCAGGACGGCTGGGCGGCCTGGTGGGGGGCGGACTACACCCTGCACATCAAACTGTATTCGCTCTCCTTTGCCCTTCTCGCGCCGGTGTTCGGCTTCACCATCCTCAGCGTCGAGCCGCTCAACCTGCTGTACTACCTGCTCATTCTGTATCTGGTCTACGCTATCGGGCGCGAGGTGTACAACCGCCGTGTAGGGCTGCTGGCCTCCGGTCTGGTGGGCGTCTGGCCCTCGCTGCTTATCCACACCACGCAAGTGCTGCGCACGCCGCTGTACGTCACCGCCCTTCTCGCTTTCATCCTGGCGTTCGTGCGCTTGATGGCCTGGCGAAGATTCCCCCTCCTCGCTCTAACCGGCGATCTGCTCCTCGGAGGCGCGGCTCTAGGCGTGCTCCGTTTGCTCTCGCCGGCGCGCTGGGGGCTGATTCTGGCGATCGCGCTGACCGGCGCGGTCTTCATCGTCGTCCGTTTTGTGGTGGCAGGACGCCTGCGCCCCTGGGCGGTTGCCCTGATGATGCTGGTCGCCATCGTGGGGTTTTTGCCGCGGGTCGGGGTGATTTTCTCCGCTGTAACCGGTGTGCCTCAGCCCCCCCTGGCGGAGAACGCGCCCCTGGGCATTGCGCTGCCATCCTGGCCGGAACTGCGCGTTTACCTGGATACCTCCGCGGCGCAGGTGGGGCAGATTCGCCAGAACTTCATTGATTTCTACCCCGGCGCTGGCTCCAACGTGGATATGGATTATAAAATCCGCGATTTCGACGATCTGCTCCGCTACCTGCCGCGCGCCACAGCCGTCGGCCTGTTTGAACCCACGCCTGAGATGTGGTTCGTGCGCGGGCGCACCGGACTTTCCACCAAGATGCTCAGTGGCTTCGAGACGCTGGCGATGTACGCGCTGGAGTTCTTCGCCCTGTTCGCCCTGGTACGGGCGCGCAGCCGGCTGGCGGCGAGCTTTTTGCTGACGGCGGTACTGATGGGCGTGACCGGGCTGGGCGTGGTGGTGCTCAACATCGGCACGCTCTTCCGCCTGCGCTACGCTTACTGGATTCTGTTGCTCATCCTGGGCGTGGGCGGCGCGCACGAGGTCCTCTTCCCCGCCCTGCATCTCACCCTCTCCAACATGACCTGGGATATCGCCCGTATCTTCGAGCGGGAGCGGGCGGAGGAAGCCCCTGTTCTCATCGTCTCTAACTGGGATTGGGTTTTGTACAATTTTCGTTTGCCGTTGGCGCGGGCGTTGATGGAAGCGGGGCTGGATGTGATATTGGTGTGTCCGCCGGGGAAGTACACAGAGCGGATGGAGGCGATGGGCTTTCGCTGGGAGAGGTGGAATCTGGAGCGGCGCAGCACCAATCCGCTGCGGGAGCTGGTAGCGATCCTGGACTTACACCGGGTGTACCGGCGGCTGAAACCGGCTGCGGTGCATCATTTCACCATCAAGCCGATCTTGTACGGTTCGTTGGCGGCGCGTGCGGCGCGAGTGCCGGTGGTGATCAACAACTTCACAGGGTTGGGGTACCTGTTCAGCGAGGCGAGGAAGGCGCGGTTGTTGAGGTGGCTGGTGCTGCCGCTGTTGAGGCGGGCGTTGAGCGGGGAGGGGTTTCACACGGCGTTTCAGAACGAGGCGGATAGAGGGCACCTGGTGGAATTGGGTGTGGTGGAGCGGGAAGCGACGACGCTGATCCCTGGGACGGGGGTGAATCTAAGG
>WFTY01000304.1 GCA_015485245.1 Anaerolineales bacterium
CAGGTTTCGAACCTTATTACAACGATACCATGTGGCAGGATCAGGCCGCGCAGGACGCCTGGGTGGAGATGTGGCGCTACGCGGCGGAGCGTTATAAGGACAACCCCATCGTCGTGGGGTACAAACTGATGGTTGAACCCAACGACGCCGGCCTGCTGCTGGACATCTACGACCCGGAAGATTTCTATCCCCGCTACGCCGGTACGCTCTACGACTGGAATCAACTCTACCCCCGCATTGTGGCGGGCATCCGCGAGGTGGATACCCAAACCCCCATCCTGGTCAGTGGGATGGGCTGGAGCGCGGTGGACTGGCTGCCCTACCTTCAGGTGCTGGACGATCCGCGCATCGTCTATGTGGTGCATCAATACGAACCGCAGGACGCCTACACCCATCAGGAGAAAGCCCGCAACGGCTACCCCGGCCGTTACGACCTGGACGACGATGGGCGCAAGGACGACTTCAACAAAGCCTGGCTGGACGGCCTGCTCTCTCCGATTGACGACTTCCTGGCGGCCAACGGCGCGCCGGCGGCGGTGGACGAGTTCGGCGTGGTGCGCTGGGTTCCCGGCGGGGCGCAGTTCATGGATGACCAGATGGACCTCTTTGAAGCCCGCGGCCTGAACTATGCCCTGTGGGAGTGGGCGACCTCCTACGCGCCCTTCGCCGATGAAGTCCACGACTTCAATTTTCGGCTGGGGTCGGACCCGGACAACCTCGCCCCCGTGGAGAACGATTTGCAGGACGTCATTCTGCGCTATTGGAGCAAAAACACCCTGCGCCCCTCCAACTGGGGCTCCGCCGCCGACCAACCCGACCCATCCAGCCAGCCCGCCCAATGGTGGCAGCCCGCCGTGGGGACGACCTGGCAGTGGCAGCTTGGCGGCGAGGCGGTGGACACTTCTTTCGATGTAGGCATGTACGACCTGGATCTGTTTGAGACCGAGGCCAGCGTGGTGGATGCGCTGCACGCCCAGGGACGCGCCGTGATCTGCTACATCAGCGTGGGAAGCTGGGAGGACTGGCGGCCCGATGCCGATCAGTTCCCCGATGCGGTAATCGGGAAGGACTACGGCGGCTGGCCGGGCGAGAAGTGGCTGGATATCCGCCAGATTGACGCCCTGGCCCCCATCCTGCGCGCCCGCCTGGATATGTGCGCCGCGAAGGGCTTCGACGGCGTCGAGCCGGATAACATCGACGGCTACACCAACGAGACCGGCTTCCCCCTGACCTACGCCGACCAACTGGCCTTCAACATCTGGCTGGCGGAGGAAGCCCACGCCCGCGGCCTGTCCATCGGGCTGAAGAACGATTCCGAGCAAGTCAGCGACCTGCTACCCTACTTCGACTGGGCTTTGACGGAAGATTGCTTCGATCAGGGCTGGTGCGAGGAGATGCTGCCTTTCATCGCCGCGGGGAAGGCGGTCTTCGCCGCCGAGTACACCGACACCGGCATCACCCTGGATGACTTCTGCCCGCAGGCGAATGAAATAGGCATCAATGCGATCTTCAAAAACCGCGACCTGGACGCCTGGCAGGAGGCCTGCGCGCCGTCTCAACCCTGATCGCCGGAAACGACACGGCCACGCCGATACGTTTGTCAGTCAGCGAGCGAAGTTGCACCCAAACCTTCAAACGACCGGAGGCGTCGAGGGCGGCAATTTCGATGAGCAGGTCCACATCATCATAACGCCAGAAACGGCGCGTGGAAGGGTCATCGGTGGATTGCGGCCCCCAGCCGCGGGATTCCAGCCAGTCTTTGTAGAAGGTAAAAATCTGGCCCTCATCCCAGGTGGTCGAGAAAGCCAGGTCAACCCCCTCAACGACCGGCTCGATCCCGGCGTCATCAGGCAGCGGGACTGAGAAGGATGATGATGCGTTGTTGCATAGGCCGATTTCAGCCTTCCGAATTCTTAGAGAATTCGGAAGGCTACGGCATCAAGGCGAGAGGTAGTTGCTCAAGCCGCACTGCCCGCTGAAAGCGTTGTTCCAGTTGATTTCAGGATGGGCGCCGCTGAGAAGTAACTGGAAGATGTCCTCCGTATCGAGGAACTCCATCCCACCGGTTCCCACACCAAAAGCGCTGTATTGCGAGACGAGCATCTGCATCCGGAGCGGAGCGGAGTCGCCCAGCAGATTGGCGGCCTGCGTCCGGCAGTTTGCCAGGTTGCCCAGTTGCAGATTCGCC
>WFTY01000305.1 GCA_015485245.1 Anaerolineales bacterium
GCAAACACGGGATTATGATTTCGGAGCCGCCGCAAATGCGACGGCTCTTTTTTGCTGCGTAGTCAGGGCATCTGGTTGAGAAAGAAGCCCGTCAGTTTCCAACTCCCCACACAGAACGCTATCGCTACCATGCTCCAAAACGCCATTCCAATCGCGGCGAATAGACTTTCACGAACCACATTATTGGGAGTAGTTTTAGATGGTATTCCCGTATGGGGGCTGATGTACAACATTTCCGGGGACACACTGATGTTCAGTGTGAACATTGAAGACGCTGAGGATGTTTATGCTATCCTGCAGTATGAGGGCATTCCAATCCTCTACGCTCCAACCCTCCTTACCCCTGTCGTCTAGTGAGGTATTATAACAATTTTTCTGAAACCCACGCAGCTTTCTCTTCGCATGCTGATGGCTTGGTCATCAGTGCAGCTATCCCGTAATCAGGAAACTGATAACGCTGGTGACATAGCCGATCAGCCCGATGACCAGGCAAAACGAGGCGATGTGATAGCGACGGGTGCGGAAGTTGCGCTGCTCGATCAGCCTGATCAGAGTCTGATCGATATCCCCCATGCGATCCTGGGTACACCAACTCAGGCGGAGAGGGCCTGCCAGCAGCACGATGGCGGAGAGCAGCACCAGAGCCAGCCCGGCGGCAATGGAAATACGGGCCAGCAAACTGGAAGCGGCGATTTTCGGCCCGGAGAATCCGGTAATCGTCAGCGTGATGGTCACCAGGCTCAGGAGCATTTGCGCCCGGCTCTGCAGCACATTGAACGAGGCGGTCAGCATTTCATATAGCTTATCGGGGCGGTCGCTGCCGTAGATCATTTTGATGTGTTCCAGCTCCCGCGCCGGCGATAGCTTTTCAACAAGCGCCATGGAAAATGCTCCGTTGGTCTATTTCTGCGGGTGCCCGGCCAGCCACCACTGCCGGGTAAGCTGAATGTGTCCCACGTGAAGGGCGGTATGCTCCAGAGCGTGCCACAACCCCCAAGCAGCAGTTTTCTCGCCCTGATGACGCGGCGAGTAATGGGACTGCTCCAACTGTTCGATGGAGATTTCCTCCAGCAAGCGGGTGACGTTTTCCAGACTCTCGGCGAGCAGAGCACGCAACTGAGTATGCTGCAACCCCCGGGCGCGGAATTCGACTTCCCGATCCTGCCCGGAGGGACGCCCCAACACCACCTCGCCGATCAGGTATTGTTCCGTACCGGCCAGGTGAGCAATCAGCACGTTGATAGAGTTGGCATCCAGCGCGGGAGTCCAATCGAGGGCTTCAGGGGGCAGGTCGGCGATGGCCTCCCAGGCCAGTCGATGCAGGTTGGCGAGTTTGGTGAGGTAAACTTCGATCAGAGGGTGCATGAGTAAAAGGGGGTTAGCGCTCGGCGCGCAGCTCTGCTTGCCATTGCTCAAAGAACGCGGTCAGAAAGCGGTCTCGCCCTTCGGCCAGCGCGCGCCCGGTGGGGGTGAACATGCGCGCTTTCAGTCTGCGCAGTTTGAAGAGATATTCGTGGTAGGGGGTGTGCGCCTCGCCAGGTTCCTTTTCGCCCGTTTCTAGAAAACGCTGCGATGGCGAGGCGTAGAGCGGCTGACGGCTCTGGACGGCGTAGGCAATCGAGCGCGCCGCGCCGATCGCCCCGATGGCGTCCAGCTTGTCAGCGTCGAAGAGCACTTTGGCCTCCAGCGTTTGCGGCGCTTCGCGATCATCCCGAAAGCGATGAGCGCGGATACAGTGCTCCACGGCCTGGATGCGTTCATCAGGCCAACTCTCGGCTTCCAGGATGCGGCGGGCGAAATCGGCGGCGCTGTGATGGTGGGATTCGCGCTGACCGCTGTCCGCGGTCAATTGCCCGCCGTCCACATCATGGAGCAACGCCGCAGCGCGCACGATGTCCAGGTCTGCCCCCTCGGCCTCGGCGATGCGCTCCGCCAAGCGATAGACGCGCAAGATATGATCAAAACCGTGGACGGGGTCGTTCGCGGGGTACCAGGCACGGGCGATCTCAATTGACAACATACGTTGTAATCACATAAGCCAACGTTCCAAGGACCAGGAGTATCAATAAGCCACACCCGAAGACTTTGAACGTGAATTTCAGGATCGCCCGGATGATTGCCCAGATCACTGCCAGGGCGAGGATCAATATTGCGATGGTTGCGAATTCCATGAGATTATCCTCCAAGGGGGTAGACCCGGCCGCGTTTTATCACCGTGTGGACCAAGTTGCCGCCGAAGCGGTAGCCCAGGTGACGGTAGTCTGAGACATCAAGGATGAGCACATCGGCCAGTTTGCCGGGTTCAAGCGAACCGATTTGATCTTCCCGCCGGATGGCCGCGGCGGCGTTGATGGTTGCGGCGACGATGGCCTGGGCGGGCGTCAGACGCAGGTAGCGGCAGGCCAGGGCGATGGCGAATTGCATGGATTCGCACCAGGCCGTGCCGGGGTTGAGGTCGGTGGCGATGGCCAGGATGGCGCCCACTGCGAGCAAGTCTTTGGCCGGGGTGTAATGCCCCTCGGCCAAACCAAAAGGCGTGCACGGCAGCGAGACGGCCACCGTGTTCGAGGTCCCCAGAGCGGCGATATCCGGCGTGGAGGTCACCACCAAGTGATCCGCGGAGGCCGCGTCGAGCTCGACGGCCAGCGCCGCCCCGCCGAGGTTATCAAACTCGTCAGCGTGAATCTTCAAAGGGAAGCCCAGATCACGAGCAGTCTCCAGGATTTGGCGAGATTGTGCCAGGGTAAACGCCCCGGTTTCGCAGAAGACATCCACGAAGGGAGGGTCAGGGATTGGGGGATCGGGTAGCTGGCCCCACCATGCTCGCACCGCGGGGAGCATCTGCTCACAAACCATGTCGGTATAGCCCTGGGGATCGTCTTTGAACTCCGGCGGGATGGCGTGCGCGCCGAGAAAGGTTGGCGCCAGATCCAGCGGTTCCTCACAGGTCAGCTCCAGAATGGCCTGTAGCATTTTGATTTCCGTTTCGGTTTCCAGGCCGTAGCCGCTTTTGACCTCGGCGGTGGTGGTGCCGTGGGCAAACATGCGCCGCAGGCGAGAGCGTGTCTCGGCGATCAGCTGCTCCAGCGAGGCGGTGCGCGTCTGGCGCACGGTGGAGACGATACCGCCGCCCGCCTGCATGATCTCCAGGTAGCTTTTGCCTTGCAAACGCATCTCAAACTCGGCAGCGCGGTCGCCGGCCCACACGGCGTGCGTGTGTGGGTCCACCAGGCCAGGCATGACCACTCGCCCACCAGCGTCCAGTCGCTCGGCGGCGGGATAGGCGGCCAGCAGCTCAGCGCTTGTACCCACTGCAGCGATACGCTCGCCGACGATGAGCAGCGCGCCGTCCTCGATGATGTTCAGCTCACCCAGGCGTTCGCCCCGCTGTGGTGGGCCTGCCAGGGTGAGCAATTGGGATGCGTTGTGGACAATGCGCTCAACGTTCAATCTGACCCTCTCTGCCTGAAATCATCTCGGTTTTCCAGTTGCATCGATTATGCCACGCCCGGCCTGATTTGCCAAATAGCTTACCCAACTGCCTTGCTTGTATAAGTGTACATCATCCCAGGAATCCCACTACACTTTTCGGGAAAGCCGGCGTGTAGTACCGTGGTGCGGTTTGCAATTTTTTAAGATACCATATATAATCGAACCAGCCTGAGGAAACAGTTAACCCGGTGGGGGATGCTGTTGGACATTGAGTGAAGTGAATGAATTCAACCATTCTATGCATTGAAGGGAAATACGCCGGTTCGCCAGCTTTTGTCGCGCAACTGGAAAAGAAAGGATATCATGTCGTCAGTTTTTCCACGGGCAAAGAGGCCCTGGCTGAGCTGGAAACGCTTCAGCCAAAGCTGGTCGTCGTCAACGCGCCAACCATGCGTACAACCGGCCTGCGCATCTGCCAGTCGCTGCGCGAGCGAATGGACGGCCTGCCGATCATCCTGATCGCCACTCCAGAGAAAGCCCCCACGCCGGATGAAACCTGCGCGAACGCCGTTTTGGTGCATCCCTTCACCGTGCGCAAACTCAGCAATCGCATCCGCGCACTGCTGCCTTTGCAGAGCAATCGCGTGTTGAAGGCCGGCGCGATTGAGCTAGACTTAGAAGGACGCCAGGTGCGCTGCAAACAGCGCAAGACTCATCTCACCCCACGGCTGACCCGTTTGCTGGAAGTGCTGATGCGCCGGGCAGGGGAGGCAATTGAGCGGAAGGAACTCTTCCGCGAGGTGTGGAACACCGATTTCACCGCCGATACGCGCACGCTGGATGTACACATCAGTTGGTTGCGCAAGGCGCTGGAAGAAGACCCCCGCAAGCCCAAATACCTGAAAACGCTGCGCGGCGTGGGCTACCGCCTGGATGTGTAAGTACGAGATTAATCGCGTCCTATGCCGGTCATGCCGAGGATGACACTCTGCTCCCCATTGATTTTGACCAGCCGAATAGCAATTTGATCTCCTGCAAACGGTAAAAGCAGCCGGGTGGAGAGTTCGCCGTTTCGTAAGGGGCGCGCCGCCTGCGCCGCGCTGTGGAAGATTTCCCCGTCCCAGGCGGGGTCGCACTCCCAGTAATCCAGTTCACGCGCCAGGCTTCGCTCTACTTCCAGGACGATTTGCTCTCCTTCCCTGTGAAGACGGAACAACGCGGAGGGAACAGGATCCCCCCCGGGGGCGGGGGTGGCCGATTCTCGCTGAAGGCGAGTCGCCGCGCCGGGGAGGTGGATCAACCGCGCCCGGGTGGTGTGGATGGCGCGCCATTGAACATCGCTGGCGATAAAACGCCGTCCCAGGCGCGCCGCCGTCACCGCGGTCGTCCCCGAACCGCAGAAGAAATCCGCGACCAAATCGCCGGGGTTGGAGGAGGCGCGGATGATGCGCTCCAGCAAGGCTTCGGGCTTTTGGGTGGGGTAGCCGGTGCGCTCGTTGTGCAGGCGCGCCACCACGGGGAAGTACCACCAGTCCTCCGGAACCTTGCCGCGTTGCAGATCAGGCACCTTGCCGAAACCGGCTTTCGAGGAGGACTGAAAGGTCTTGACCGTATTAGGGCTGTACGGTTGGCGCACATCATCGGCGTTGAAGGTGTACTGACGACTTTTGGTATAAGCCAGGATGGTATCGTGCTTGCGGTTGAAGGCGCTGCGAA
>WFTY01000306.1 GCA_015485245.1 Anaerolineales bacterium
GATCGGGGATGTGCACGTTTACGAAGACGAAATCTTTGTTCGCCAGCATGGTTTGCAGTTCGGCGACGGAGACGTTGGTGTACGCTCCGCCGTCCACGGAAACCGGTTTGCCAACGACCTCCGCGGCCGGCGCGCTGGCGTTGCTGCCGCTACAGGCGGCCAGCAACAAGGCGCTGAGAAGGAAAGTGAAGAGCAGGGTGCGTTTCATGGGGAATCTCCTGAATAGAGGGTGAATTTAGGCTGCGAGCGCCGCCGCCACGCGCTCCAGGCGGGCGCGCGCCTCGCTGGCGACCGCTTTGATATCCGCGTTGTCGGCCAGCGCTTCAACGTTCAGCATGGCGTCGGGGTTGACGATGGAAACCAGAGAGCCGTTGTCGCTCTCTTCCACCGTGACGTTGCAGGGGAGCAAGAGGCCCACCCGGGGGTCGCTTTGCAGCGCGCGGTACGCCAGGGGTGGATTGCAGGCTCCCAGGATGACGTAACGTCGGAAATCCACATCGATCTTCTTCTTCAAGGTCTCTTTGACGTCGATGGTGGTCAGCACGCCAAAGCCCTCCGCCTTGAGCGCCGCGATGACTTTTTCGACCGCCGCCTCGTAGTCGTCTGAAAGTGAAATTTGGAAAGTTAACGGTTGTGACATCTGTTTTCTCCTTGTTTGTGACAGACTCCCGTCAGGGAGGACAACTCAGCGATGGATTATGCCGCGAATGCGCGCAATCAGGGAGGGCCAAAAGGCGTATTTCCATATAGGCAATTTTGCTTATGCGGTTGTTTGCATGGCTTGTATGCAATGAGAGCTTCTCCGGATATAATGACTTTATGAAGAGTCGTCCTCCCTTGTTACAACGAATCCGTTTGTTGCGCTACACGCTACCGTTTGCCCTTGTGCTGGTGGTCATCGGTTATCAGTTAGGGATCGCGGATGCGGTGCGCAGGGTATATGGCCTGCAAATACATTACGGTGTAGAAATTGCCTTTTACAGTCTTGCCGGCCCGCTGGTCACCGGGATGACCCTGGCCTGGATCGAGCGCGAGCTGAGGTCGAAGGCACGCTTGGAAAACGCCTTGCGCAGCATCCGCGAGGAGGAACGCGCTCGCATCGGGCGCGATTTGCACGACGGCGTGGCGCAAACGCTGTATTTGCTGGCGCTTCGCACGGATGCCCTGCGCGCTGGTGAGCACATCCCCGCGGAGATGATGGAGGAATTGCGGCAGATGGGCAGGATGTTGCGGGGCAGCATTCGCGATATCCGCCGCACCATTTTTTCGCTGCGACCGCTGGCCTGGCCGGAGGGCGAATTCTTTGAGACCCTGTGTGCTTTTGTGCAGGGATACGCTGAGGAGATGGGCTGGGAGGCCAAATGTGAACAGGATGCCGCTTTGCAGGTGCCCCCGACGCTTGAACCGGTCATCTTTCGTATTGTGCAGGAAGCGCTCAACAACACCGCAAAGCACGCCAACGCCGGCAAGGTGAAGGTGAAACTCTACCCGCGCCAGGATGCTCAGCAAGTTGTGGTCGAAGTGATGGATGATGGCCAGGGGTTTGACGTGAGCGCCCCTCCTCGTCATGGGTTGGGGTTGACGCAAATGGAACAGCGCGTGCATGCCGCAGGAGGAACCTTTTCGCTGCGTTCGCGCCCGGGCGAGGGCACTCACGTGCATGTTAAGCTGCCGACGCAATGAACGCTTCTCATGCTGCGGGCGAAAAGCCCATTCGTGTGTTGCTGGTGGACGATCACACCGTCTTGCGGCAGGGGCTGGCCCAGATGTTGGACGCTCAACCCGATCTGACCGTGGTCGCTCAGGCTGCTTCAGGCACGGAGGCGTTGGCGCGTTCTCAGGAGACGCAGCCCGATGTCATCCTGCTGGATATTCACATGCCGGGGATGGACGGCATTGAAACCACACGGCGGTTGAAATCTTTCTGCCCGCAGGCGCGCATTCTGATCCTGACCATGTACCGTAACGAAGCCCTGATTTATCAGGCTGTTCAGGCGGGCGCCAGCGGCTATCTGCTCAAAGAAGCGGAGATGAGTGAGCTGGTGAACGGGATCCGGCTGGTGGCCCGGGGCGAAGCCGTCCTCGACCCGGCTATCACGCCGCAGATCTTGAACCACCTGCGGGGGAGGGGCGAAGCTGCCTCCCAGTCGGTTGCCCTCCAGCCGGATGAAATCGAATTGCTGCGCTTGCTGGCCATGGGGTGGAGCAATCGCGCTATCGCCGGACAGTTGGGTGTGGCCGAGAAGACCGTGCGCAATCGCCTCACGCGCCTCTTCCGCAAGCTGGGGGTTGAGAACCGCACCGCCGCGGCGCGGTACGCTATTCAACAGGGGATCAGCGATGTGAATGAGAGCTGAGGGAGGACATTTGTCCTCGCCAGGGGCGGCTTGGGGCTCAATTTAGGGGCAGAATCGACCCAAAAGGCACTGTTCCCCTCAAGTCCATTCCGGTATCATTTGGATTGCAGGACGGAGGCAGTAAGTTGACAGCGTGCTGCGAACCCCTGCCCGATAATCCTTCTTGGTTTTCAAGAAGTAGACGTTAAAAAGGAGAGTGTGATGAAACGAAAAAAAATATTCCTGATTTTGGTTGCAGTTTTGGCGGTGCTCGTGTTGAGCGCCTGCGGTGGTGGTGCCGCCGACGCGCCGGCCGATCAGGCGGCGGTTGAAGAACACAGTGATGGCGACGAACACGCCGAGGCGACGACAGGCGAGCACAACGATGGCGAAGAACATGGCGATGCCGCCGCGGATGGCGAACATGAGCATTTTGAAGCGCCCGATGAATTTGCCTCGTTGACCAATCCCTTTGTCGGGGATGCTGCCGCGGTGGAAGCCGGGAAGGTCATTTACGCCAATAATTGCGCTGCTTGTCACGGAGCAACTGGTCAAGGCGATGGCCCCAGCGCCGCCGCGCTGGACCCCCGGCCGAGCAACCTGGCAGATCCTACGATGATGAACAGTATGACCGATAGCTATCTTTTCTGGCGCATCAGCGAAGGCGGCGTCGCCGCGCCGTTCAACTCGCAGATGCCTCCCTGGAAGGGTGTGCTCTCGGAAGAAGAAATCTGGCAGGTGATTACGTTCGTGCGCACTTTGTCGGGCGAATAGCGAATAGGGGATTATTCCTCCTCCCCTGACGTGTAGCCACAGTCCCCAGGAGTGAAAACTCCTGGGGACTGTGTTTTAGCTTGGTTGTGGGTGGATGCGGCAACTGGAGAGATGGTCTTGTCTGAGTGCTGTCAGGCGAAGACGCTGCGGCGCATCAACTGGGCATTGATCGCCACGATCACTGTGCTCAGCGACATAAAGAGCGCTCCCACTGC
>WFTY01000307.1 GCA_015485245.1 Anaerolineales bacterium
AGACGGCTACGCTGGAAGTATCCTTTGCCGTGGACGCTGTCGGGGCCTTCAGCCTGGATATGGCGATCGCCAGCAACGACAGCGACGAAAATCCCTACGATATCACTATCTCCGGAACGGGGGCGACGTTGCCGGAGATGAACGTGGTGGGCAACGATAAGATCATCTTCTCTGGAGATAGCACGCCTGACGCCGCCGACCACACCGCTTTTGGCAGCGTTGACGTAACCGGGGCGACGGTCACGCGCACCTTTACGATCGAGAACGTCGGCACGGCGGATTTGGTTTTGAGTGGTTCGCCGATCGTCACCATCGGCGGAGCAAACGCTGCCGATTTCAGCCTCACGGTAGATGCCACCTCACCAGTGGCCGCGGGCGGAAAGACCACCTTTACGCTCACCTTTGATCCCAGCGCCACCGGCCTGCGCCAGGCTACGATCAGCATTGCCAATAACGATGGCGATGAAAACCCCTACATCTTTGCTGTGCAGGGTGCGGGGACGGGCCCAGCGCCGGAGATGGACGTGCTGGGCAATGGGATTTCCATCCCCAGCGGCGACGCCTCGCCGCGTCCGGCGGATAACACTGATTTTGGCAATGTGACGGTGGGTAATTCGCAGACCCTCACCTTTACCATCGCCAACAGCGGCAGCGTGGATCTCAACCTTAGCGGCACCCCTATCGTCACCATCGGCGGGGCGGATGCTGCCGATTTCACCCTGGCGGCCGACGCGACCACGCCCGTGTCCAGCGGCGGGGGCACGACGACCTTCCAGATCACCTTTACCCCCAGCGCCACCGGTTTGCGCCAGGCCACAATCAGCATCGCCAATGACGACAGCGATGAAAACCCCTACACTTTCACTATTCAGGGGACGGGGCAGTAGCTTGCTGCAGGGCGGATTGAGGGTTTGCGAGAGGCTTTATTGCTGTTCGTTTTTCTTGTCGGGAAAGCGCAAAAATTTTTGCTGGTACATCATCGCGTCGGCGTCTTGCAGCACTTTGTTCGGGTCGGTGTAGCGGCGGACGTCGGGTAGCACGCCGATGCTGGCGGATAGCTTGAATTCCCGATCCCCGTAGCGGAAGAGCTGTTCAAGCGCCTGGTGAGTGCGTTGTACGATGGTGTTGGTGATTTCCGGCGCGCATTTGCAGACGATGACAAATTCGTCGCCGCCGTAGCGGGCGACAACGTCCTCATCCCGCACGACTGAGCGCAGCCGTTGAGCGACCTCGGCCAATACATGGTCGCCGACGTGATGGCCGTATTGGTCGTTCACTTGTTTGAAGTTGTCGAGGTCGATGAACAGCACCGCAACCTGTTGCACGGGGGATGGATAGGTGAGCTGCATTTGCAGGTAAGTCATCAAGTAGCTGCGGTTATACAGGCCGGTGAGGGGGTCCCGGTAGGCCTGTTGCCGCAGGCTTTCTTCTTGCTGTTTGCGCGGGGTGATATCGCGGATGGCGATCACGCCGGCCCCATCGTTGGCGTGGTAGTTGGGGGTGAAGAGTAGTTCAACGGGGAGGGGGGAGCCGTCTTTGATCTTCGCCTCGGCTTCGATGATCTCTGCCTCTGCCGGTTGGGCGCTGATTGTCAATAGGGATTGGATGGGCATGCCGCGTAATTGCCCCGGCGGATACCCAAGCAGGCGAGCGAATTGGGCATCGCACTCGGTGATGGCCCCATTCTTCAGGGTGGCGGTCCCCCACTGAGAATCCTGGAGCAGTTTGCGGAAGCGTAACCCGTAGAGCACGGCTTCGTCCATCCAGTGACGCTCTACTTCGCGTTGATGTTCTTCGGCGACAAGGAAGAGAAGTATTCCCATGATGACGGTCAGGGCCGGGTAGAGCAGGTCTTTCCAGCTTTCAAGCTGGGCCAGCAGGGGCGAGACGAAGATGGACAGAATAATGAGAAGGAGGATGATGAATTTGTCTCGCTGTTTGAAAAACAGCGCGGCGAAAACCAATACAAACAGCAGGTAGAAATAGTCGGTAAAATCCTTCCCCCGGCTGGTTGTCATGATGATCGTCCCAATGGCGGTGAGCGTGCTTAGCCAGGCGGCCTGATAATAGTATTTTGTAAACGACAGGACGTAGATTGCCGCCCATAGCGCCAGGCTGTAGAGCACAATTTGGGAACTATAGCGAGGATCGAGGGGAGAGGCGCGTTCGGTGAGGGGAGGGATCAAGGCCAACAGTATGCCAGCGGGAAGGCAGATGGTGAGCACGGTGCGTAACAGGCGAGCGCGTGTGGCCTCGGTTTCTGGGAGGGCGTTGTTTGCACCCGGTTGCATCAGAAAGGTGAATTTGTTCATCGCTCATCAGGGGGAGGACTGCTGGACGGCCGCGATTATAGCACACAACATTGTTACTCCCCAACAGGAAAAGAGCCGGAAGCAATGCTCCCGGCTTTTGTGTTTTTGGACAAGTGAGCTTTTCAGCTGGCGGTCTGGACGAGCGCCTCCTGGGTGAAGGCGTATCCGCGCTCCATAGCTTCGAAGTTCATTGGCAGGGTCTTTCGATGGCGATCGGGGATATGGCGTTCGAGCGACGCCTGGACGGCTTTCAAGCTCAGGATGGGCTTGAGGTACAGCATCCCTCCCACCATAACCATGTTAGCCAGTCGGCTCATACCGATTTCCTCGGCGATTTCGTTTGCCGGGATGTAGATGTGTTTCAGGTCGTCGCGCTCCAGCCCGCGGTTAATCAGCGAGGCATTGGCCACCAGCACGCCATGAGACTGGACGAGGGGTTCATATTTATCCAGCGAGGGCAGGTTCATCACGATGGCGACATCCGGCCGTCGTACCAGTGGGGAGCCGATGGGTTCGCTGGAAATGATGACGGTGCAGTGCGCTGTCCCGCCGCGCATCTCAGGGCCGTAGGAGGGGATCCAGGTGACTTCCAGGTTGTTTTCCAGGGCGGCGTAGGCCAGTACCTGCCCGGCAAACAACGTCCCCTGGCCGCCAAATCCGGAGATGATGATACTGGTTTCTTGCATGGCAAACCTCCTACACTCTCAGCTTGGCGATCTCGGGATGGACCTTAAAATCGCCCAGCGGGAAGGCGGGAACCATCTGCTTGGCGATGAATTCAAGCGCTTCGTTGGGTGTGACTTTCCAGTTGGTCGGGCAGGAGGAAAGCAACTCGACCATGGCGAAGCCCAGGCCGCGCTCCTGGGTTTCGAAGGCGCGCCGGATGGCCTTTTTGGCCTTGCGGATGTGGGCCGGGTCGTGCAGGCTGGCGCGCACCACGTACCCCGCGCCTTCCATCGTTGCCAGCATTTCTGACACGCGAATGGGATACCCCGCCAGCTCGACGTCGCGGCCATAGGGCGATGACGTCGTCTTCATCCCCGGTAGAGTGGTGGGCGCCATTTGGCCGCCGGTCATGCCGTAGATGGCGTTGTTGGCAAAGATCACGGTGATGTTCTCTCCTCGCGCTGCCGCGTGCATGATTTCAGCCATGCCGATCGAAGCCAGGTCGCCATCGCCCTGGTAGGTGAACACAGTGTTCTCCGGCAGCACGCGCTTGATGCCGGTGGCCATGGCGGGGGCGCGGCCGTGCGCGGCCTCGACAAAGTCCAGGTTGAAATAGTTGTAGGCGAACACCGCGCAACCCACCGGCGCCACGCCGATGGCTTTTTCGCGCAAGCCCATCTCGTCGAGCACTTCGGCAACCAGACGGTGGGCGATGCCGTGCGTGCAGCCCGGACAGTAGTGTGTGGTCGCCTCGCTGAACGATGTGGGGCGTTGATACACCAGAGTGGCTGGTTGGGATGTTGTCATGCCTGACCTCCGATGATGGTTTCCAGTCGCTGGATCCATTCCTCGCGGGCGTTCCCGTTGACTGGGGCAGCGTTGCTCGCCACGCGGCGGATTTCCCCCAGGATTTCATCCGGGAAGGGGGTTACCCCGCCCATGCGCCCGTAGAACTCCACCGGCACGCGCCCCTGTACCACGGCGGTGACGTCGTCCAGCATCATGCCGGAGTTCATCTCCACCACCAGGATGCGCTTGACCTGCCGGGCGATCTCCTTCAGGCGTTGCTTGGGGAAGGGGGCCAGCGTGATGGGGCGGAACAGCCCGACTTTGATACCCTCCTGACGGGCGGCGCGCACCGCAGAGGAGGCCACCCGCCCGGCGGTGCCGAAGCCGATCACGGCGTATTCGGCGTCTTCCATCTCGATTTCGGCATAGCGCACTTCGTTCTTTTCGATTTCCAGCCAGCGCTTGAGCAGCCGCAGGTTGGTGATTTCTTCGTCATAGGGGTTGATGTAGATCGAACTGAGCGCTCGCGGCGGCCTTCCTTTGGCTCCGCTGACGGCCCAGTCGGGGGCGGTTTTGGGCAACGGGCGCATCGGTGGCAGCTCCGCCGGTTCCATCATCTGGCCCATGTTGCCGTCCACGACCACATGAACGATGGAGCGATACTTGTCTGCCAGATCGAAGGCCAGGCTGATGTAATCGATGGCCTCCTGCACGCTGGCCGGCGCAAGTACGATGGGAAAATAATCGCCGTGCCCGCCGCCTTTGACCATCTGGTAGTAATCTCCCTGGGAGGGGGCGATGTTCCCCAGGCCGGGGCCGCCGCGCATCACGTTGACGATCACCGCCGGGACTTCGGTCCCCGCGATGTAGGAGATGCCCTCCATCATCAGGCTGATGCCAGGGCTGGAGGAGGCGGTCATCACGCGCTTGCCGGTGCAGGCTGCGCCGTAGACCATGTTGATGGCCGCCACTTCGCTTTCGGCCTGGACAAAGGCCCGCCCCAGCTCCGGCATGCGCCGAGACATGTATTCCAGGAACTCGGTTGAAGGGGTGATCGGATAACCAAAAAAGCCTTCGCACCCGGCACGAATCGCCGCTTCGGCAAAGGCTTCATTCCCTTTGAGTAGTTGTTTGCTCACCAGTTCACCTCCTTGGGGTTAGTGCACCAGTGATGATGGTTGTTTGCGTTGGGTGACGTGGCGGTAAACCGTCAGGGCTGCATCTGGACACACCACGGCGCAAATGCCACAGCCGGTACAACCTTCGGCGGCCAGGTGCGCCGGGTGATACCCTTTAGGGGTCAGTCGATCCATATCCAGGGCGATGACTTCTTTGGGGCAGGCGGTCACGCACAGCTCACACCCTTTGCAGTATAGTTCGTCAACTTCTATCCATCCACTAGCCGGCATATAGGCCTCCTGGCAGAAAATTAAAAAAATATAGGGATTGTTACCTAAATATACAACCATTCTCCATTTTGCGTAGTGAAGCCTGTCATCTCAGGGCTAAACGAATATCCTCAATTCCTGAGTTGACAGGAACTTCCGGGTGCGGGTATAATACCGCCGCCCCAGGGGCGTTGCCCTGGGGCGAGTGTTTGTATCGGTTAATCCTTATTACCCCCAAGCTTCCCCGCAATCCGGCGTCTTTACCCCTCGCGGGAGATGCGGCGAGAAGTGAAGGTTGGAGGAGTGCATATGACGTACGCGATTTTTGAAAACGGCGGCAAGCAATACAAAGCCGTCCCCGGCGCGACCGTAGACCTCGACCGCATGCCGGTGGAAGAGGGCGCCAAAGTGGAGTTCGATCAGGTGTTGCTGATCTCCGCTGATGGCGATGTTCAGGTGGGTACGCCCACCGTGGGTGGCGCGAAAGTGAAGGCCACAGTCGAAGAGCACTTCAAAGGCAAGAAAGTGCTGGTGTTCAAGTATATTCCCCGCAAGCGTTATCGCCGCACACGCGGCCATCGTCAGCAGTATACGCGGGTCCGCATTGACGAGATTGTGAAGAAATAGGGAGTAGATCATGGCTCACAAAAAAGGTGGCGGGTCTTCCCGCAACGGTCGTGATAGTGAATCCAAACGCTTAGGCGTGAAGAAATTCGGTGGCGAGTACGTGCGTTCGGGCAATATCATCGTGCGTCAGCGCGGCACCAAGATTAAGCCGGGGCGCAATGTTGGCCTGGGCAAGGATCACACCATTTTTGCCGTCGTCGACGGCTTTGTGAAATTTGAGACCATTCGCGGCGGGCGTAAGCGCGTCAGCGTGGAACCCGCGGAATAGAGGTTAGCGGTATGAAGAAAGAGATCCATCCCACCTATTATCCGGAAGCCAAGGTGACCTGCGCTTGCGGTAACACCTGGACGACCGGCAGCACCCAGCCCGAAATTCGTACCGACATTTGTTCGCAGTGCCACCCGTTTTACACGGGCGAGCAGCGCATCGTCGATACCGAGGGGCAGGTGGATCGCTTCATGAAGAAGCTCAAGGCGCGGGAAGAATACCTTGCCGCCAAGCAGGCCAAAGAGTCGCAGCGCGTCTCTCCGGCGCGTCCAATCGCCGACCTGGAGCTGGGAGCGCGCGTCGAGAAAGCCCTCGCCGAAGTGGGCATCACCGAGGTTGGGCATGTGCTCGACCGCCTCGAAACCGGCGAATCAGCTTTGCTGGGGATCAAAGGTTTCGGGCGAAAATCGCTCGCCGACCTCAAGAAAGCCTTGCGTCGCCTGGGGTACGAACTCCCCGAAGCGGCGGAGGTTGTTTCTGTGTAAGCCGCGCTTGCGCTGCTTCTAGCTTTTGTTGTACACTTACGGGCAGATGGCTCAGGCTATCTGCCTGTTTGCTATTCCGGGCCTTTTTCGCAGGTGGAACACAGGCGAAACTTTGTCTATCAACCATCCCGATAGAGAGGTGTCATGAAACATCATACAGGATCGCTGGAGATCATCACCGGCTCAATGTTCTGCGGCAAAACCGAGGAGCTGATCCGCCGGTTGCGCCGCGCCACGATTGCCAGACAGCAGGTTCAGGTGTTCAAGCCGGTGATTGACGTGCGCTACGCCCGCACCGAATTGGCCTCGCACAACGGCATGACCTTTGAAGCCCGGCCAGTGGATCGCGCTGCTGAGATTCTTGAAGCCCTTGACCCTGAGACCACGGTGGTGGGCATCGATGAGGCGCAGTTTTTCGACGCAGAGATTGTTTCTCTTGTCCAGCGCCTGGCCGACCGCGGCGTGCGCGTGATCGTCGGCGGGCTGGATATGGATTTTCGCGGTGAACCGTTTGGCTTCATGCCGCTCCTGATGGCGCAGGCCGAGCGGGTGGATAAACTGCACGCCATCTGTATGGTGTGCGGCGAACCTGCCTCGCGCACACAGCGCCTGGTGGATGGCCGCCCGGCGCGTTATGATGATCCTATCGTTATTGTTGGCGCAGACGAACTGTACGAGGCCCGCTGCCGCCGTCATCATCAGGTGCCTCGTTAGGGAGCAGCCATGCGAGATTACCGGCATTTTCTGAAGACGGTTCTAATTGATGAGCAAACCCTTCAGGCGCGCATTCGCGAGCTGGGGGAGGAGATCAGCCGCGATTACCAGGGCAAGGATCTGCATTTGTTGTGCATTCTGCGCGGCGGTGTGATGTTTCTCACAGATTTGATGCGCCAGATTCAGGTGCCTCACAGCATCGACTTTATGGCGATCTCTTCCTACGGTGTGGGGGCGCGTCAGTCCAGCGGCCAGGTGCGCCTGACTTTGGACCTGCGCGATGATATTCAGGGGCGTGATGTGCTTTTGGTGGAGGATATCATTGACAGTGGGCATACGATTTCTAACGTGCTGGCGTTGCTGGCGGTGCGCAAACCGGCCAGTCTGAAGGTGTGCACGCTGCTGGATAAGGCCGAGCGCCGCGAGGTGGATGTGCCGATTGATTATTGCGGCTTTCGCATTGCGGATGAGTTCGTCTTTGGCTACGGGTTGGATCTGGATGAATATTATCGCAATCTGCCGTTTGTGGGGGTTGTGGATTTGGAGCAATTCCAGCCCCCGGAGTGAGGCGATGTGATGAAGGCGGGGCGACCGCCCGTCTCTCCCGCGGATAATCTGACGCCCTATGCCGGGCGCTGGGTTGCCCGTTTGGGTGATCGCGTGATCGCCCAGGGTGGCACGCCTCGTCTGGCGCTGCTGGCCGCCAAGGCAGCCCGCTTTAAGGAATCCCCGGAAGTTGAGTATATCCCCATGCCCATGCCGCTGACTTTTTCTCCTCTCTTTGAACGCCTGCGCCAGGTGATCCCCGCGGATATGGAGGTTTACCTGGTTGGCGGGGCGGTGCGCGATGCGCTGTTGGGACGAGTTTCCAATGATCTGGATCTGGTTCTTCCCGGCGACGCCTTGCGCGCGGCCAGGCGACTGGCCAGCCGCCTGCCGGCGGCATATTTTCCCTTAGATGAAGAGCGCGGCGTGGCGC
>WFTY01000308.1 GCA_015485245.1 Anaerolineales bacterium
CCACGTGTGGCCTGGGGCTGGGGTCGTTGAAGAGGGTGTTGATCTTGATCGGCATGGTGAACATATTGCGGTCATTGAGGAACACCAGCGCGTAGAGAAACTCATTCCAGGCGATCATAAAGGTGTAAATGCTGACGGAAACCAGCGCAGGGATCGCCAGGGGCAACGTCACCCGCCAGATCACCTCCAGCCGGGAACAGCCGTCAATCAGGGCTGCCTGTTCGATTTCGTCGGGGATGGTGCGGAAGTAATTGGTGAGCATGTAGAGCGCCACCGGCAGCGTTTGCGCCAGGTAGGTCAGCACCAGCACCCCCAGGTTATCCTGCACATCGAAGCCCATCCTGTCGCCGATCTGCGCCAGCATAGCGAAGAGCGGGATGATGAGCAAAACGCCGGGGAAGAGATAAACCATCAGGATGCCGTTCAGCAGGGTGTTTTTTCCTTTGAAGCGCAGGCGGGCGATGGCGTACGAGCCCAGAGTCGCCAACACCACGGCGATCACCGCGGTGGGGAGGGCGACTTTGATCGTGTTGAGGATGTTGTTGCCAAAGCGCTGATAGCTGGGGTGCTGCGGGTCGAAAAGCTCGCGATAGGCGTCCAGTCGCAATTCACTGGGGATGTAGACCGGCTCGCGCCCGCCGATTTCGGCGTATGTTTTGAAGGAGGAGCTGATCATCCAGTAGAAGGGGAACAGGATGCTGGTGATGAAAAAGAGGAAGATCAGCGAGGCGATGAAGCGCTGCCAGCTCAGCCAGGCGGCCAGGTGTTGAATGAAGTTCTTTTGCTCCATCTCAGGTCTCCTCCACATTGCGCATCACCACGCGGACGTAGAACACCATGAACACCACCAGGATGAGCAGCAGGATCATGGCCGTGGCCGCGCCGCGCCCAAAGTCGAACAGGCGGAAGCTGAACTCATAGGTCAGCACGGGGAGCACCTTGGTGCCGAAGCCACCGCCGGTGAGCAGGAAAATATCGTCGAATTTGTTGAATGTCCACATCAAGCGCAGCAAGAAGATCGCGCCTAGCACGTAACGCAGTTCAGGCAGGGTGATGTTGAGAAATTTCTGCCAGGTGCTGGCCCCGTCCACCTCCGCGGCCTCGTACATGGTTTTGTCAATTGCCTGCAGGCGCGCCAGGATCATCAGCATGGCGAAGGGGAAGTAGCGCCAGGCCTCGAAAATGATGACCAGCAGCAGCGCCAGCCCGCGAGTGGAGAGGTAAGCTTTGGGGAGCTCGATGAACCCCAGGCGCATCAGCACATCGTTGAGCACGCCGGAGGGGCGGGGATCAAGGATCCAGCGCCAGACGAACGCCACGCTGACGATGGGGGCGACGTAGGGAAAGAGGAACATGGCGCGCGCCAGCCCGCGCCCGCGAAAGGGACGGTTGAGCAGCAGCGCGGCGATCAGTCCCACAATGATGGTGAGCGTTGTGGCGGTAAAAGAGTAGATGATGCTGGTGACCGCGGCCCCCCAGTTGTTCCACCCCTGGAATTTGAAGGCGAAATCGTCGAAGACCTTGCGGTAGTTTTCGAAGCCGACGAAGGGGGCGTTGAAGACGTCGTTGAGATTGTGCAGGCCAACGTTGTGGAAACTTACCCACACGCTGAGGATAGCCGGGAAGATCACCAGGCCGAAGACGATCAACGCCGTGGGCAGGATGAGCGACCACGCCAGACGGGTTTCGCGCGCCTGAAGAGAAACCTCTTTGTATTTGGTGGCGAGGGACATGTGATTTTCTCCCTGGTAGGCTGGCAAGTTTTCCGCGGGATTTGAGCGGGCGGAGATGAAGCGGAGAAAAAGAGCTGGGGGCATGGGCGCACCGCCCACACCCCCAGCGAGTAGTCACTACTACTGGTTGAGGCGCTCGGCGTAAATCGCTTCAACCTGTTCTTGCAGCCAGGCTGCGGCCGTTTCGGGCGTCATTGTGCCTTCCAGGACGATGTTGCTGATGGCTTGTGGGATGAGCAGCCGGCCTTCGATGTCGCCGATCACCGCGCGCTGGGTGGCGTCGTAATCGGGGCGGAACAGCCAGCGCTGCATGGTCTCAAAGCCGTTGGCGATCTGGCTGAGGGTCTCCTCAGAGTAGTTGGCGAAGAAGGGGCTGAGGGATGACCAGCCTTCCACCGCGCTCTTGAGCACGGGGACTTTGCCGAACGGTGCCAAGCCGAGGATCTTCTGGTAGTTCTCGCCGGTCATGAAGAATTTGACCACTTCCTGGGCGAGCGGATCGGCGCCTTGCAGGATGCCGAGGGTGACCAGCTGCCCGTAGGAAGCCTCGCCGTTGGGGCCTTTCATCATCGGGGCGAAACCGGTCTTGCCGGCCAGGTCCTCAACCGGGATTTCGACTTTGCCGCCGCCTTCGGTGCCGGAGCCTTCCACCAGGTCATCCATGATGTAGGTGCTGTAGAACAGCATGCCAGCCTGATCCAGCTCGTATGCCTCGCGGGCGCCGCGCCAGTACTGCGGGCCAGGCGTGGCACAGCGTTGCAGTCCAGTGTAGAACTCCAGCGCCTGGATCATCTCCGGCGTGTTCATGGTGACATTGCCCTCGGAGTCGAACGGCCAAGCGTTGTTCGACATGGCGACTTGCTCGAACACCTGGTGAGGGTAGTTTTGCCCGGGGTCGGTGCCCAGAGTGAGGGCGTAGAGCAGATTGCCGGTTCCGGGGAGGGTGTCGCAGGCAGCGTTGATGTCGTCCCAACTGATCGGCGGGTTCAACCCGGCGGCATCGAAAATGTCGGCGCGGTACCAGATGGCCTGGATCCAGCCATCAAAAGGCACGGCAGCATATTTGCCGGTGGCGGGATCGGTCACCATTTGCAGTGGCCCGGCGCGGAAGTCGTCCTCGCCGACGCTCTGAATGGTCGCCATAGCAGCGTTTTCGTCCAGGATGCCGTCCGCTGCGAAGGCGGAGACGCGCTCCACACCCATGCGGACGATGTCGGGCAGGCGGTTGGCGGCC
>WFTY01000309.1 GCA_015485245.1 Anaerolineales bacterium
CATGGGGAAGGGCTACTACGCCTTCATCCATGTGGGCGACTACCTGGCGGCGCGCGGCTGGGCGGATAGCGAACCCCTGGGGCAATACCTGGCCGAGGAACACGGCGTGGCCGTGGTGCCGGGCGTCTTCTTCTCGCCCTACGGCGGCGAGTGGATTCGCTTCTCCTACGCCACGCCGTGTTCCTCGGCCAGGTATTGCCCCAGGGGTTCGCTATCCGCCCAGCCGCGCGCCGCCAGGTAGTCGCCCACATGGATGAAGGCGTAGTAGCCCTTCCCCATGATGTAGCGGAAGCCGTGTTCATCCAGGAACGCCCGCAGCGCGACCCGCGAGGCGTTGGTCGGAGCGGTGATAGTCTCTGCGGCGTCAGCGTACCCCATCTCGAAGGCAGCCATCGCCACCGCCTGCCCGAAGAACGCCGGAATGACCGAGTGCGAGGCGCGGGCGATGATGAACTTGATGACCTTCTCCGAGGCGATCAGGTGCGCGTTGCGGATGTTCGAGCCTCCCAGGCTCTTGGTGATGCCATCGAGGAACATCAGGCGCTCGCGCCCCTCAGGGGAGAACATGCGCAGGAAGACGTTCAAGTCCATCGGCTGCTCATCGGTGACGTAGTGGTACATCCAGTCGTAGAGCACGAAGGCCGCGCCGGCTTCCAGGGCAGCCCGCCCCAGTTCGGCCTGACGCTCTGGCGACAGCGTTTTCCCCGTGGGGTTGTCAGGGTTGGTGATGACCACCCCGGCCACTTTGCGCCCGGAGCAGGCGGCGAATTCCATGCTGGCGCGCAGGCCGTCTTCGCTGTAAGCCCAGCCATCATCCGGGTGTCCCGGCGCCCAGAGCACGTTGGCCCCCACGCCATACGGCCCCCAGTTGTACGAAATCCACGGCACGCGCGAGACCACGAGCACATCCCCCTGGCGTCCATGACCGAGCATCAGCATGGCCTGGTACGCCTTGACGAGAGCATCGCGCCCGCCGGTGGCGGCGAGCACATTCTGCGGGCCGTAGCCCAGGTCGCTGTCGAAACGCCAGTACTCCTCCACCACTTTCTGGCGGAAGATGGGCGCGCCGAAGGGCATATCATACTTCGTGCCGTGTTCGATTTGCAACTCGGCGGCGCGCTGCAAAATCTCTTCCGGCACGCCGGGCAGACTGGCGCCGCCATCGCCCTGCGAGGCGTCGTAGACCGGGCTGCCGGGGTTGTTCTCGGCGTACACCTTGAGGGACTTCTTGATAAGGAACATGCGCGAAGGTGGGATGGAGGCCATCTCACTCAAATGCGCGCTGACCGGCACCAGATTCTCCTCCGGCACGGCGTAAACGGGGGTTTCGTGGGAAACAAACATAGCGGTTCTCCTTGAATTGAACGAAAAACGCCCTGGAAAACCCAGGGCGTTGGTCGAAAAACTTTACGTTCTCAGCGGTTTGCTATGCCGCCGTTAAGCACCAACGCCCAATCGCCATCTTACGACGATTGGTATTATCGTTGGTGGTGGTATTGCAAAGGGTAAAAACCATATCGAGCAAAACTATATCACCACACAGAGCAAAAAGCAAGTGCGTGTGCTAAAAAGCACATAAAAATTAGCGCTTCTCCACCAGCACGGCGCGCACCACCGTGCGCCAGCGATAACCCCCCAATTCTTCATCATACTGACGGCAGGTGATCAGCGTTATCCAGTCATACGCTTCGCCGTACAAGGGAGTCACATCGTCCGGCGCAACCTGATAACGCTCGCGCACCTGGTAAACATAAACACCATCCGGAGCCACCAGCATCACATAATCACCCCAGCGCAGTTGCCCCAGGTCTGCAAACGGGCCGGGCAAGCCGTTGGGCAGATAGGCATGCGCTGTCAGGGCGGTGTTTCCCGGCCAGGTTGGGTAAGCCGTACCCTCCAGCCATCCGGCTTGAGACCCCAACCAGGTGAGGTCCCACTCCTGGTCTTCAACCGGAATCCCTACAACAGGGATGTTAATGCCCAATGCCGGAATATCCAGCCACAGTGGCGTCGCCAGGGTATCAGGCACACGCCCTATTCCCGGAGTGAGTACCGTCTCCCGCCCAGGGGGGAACCCCGTCTCCGGCAAACGCCGCCCCGGAATCGTGATTACAAACTCGGCGCTTGCGCGGTAGATATCGACCGGATCGCCAGGGTCATAGTAACGCTCGGTAGACAGGGTGTTAAAAGGCGATTGGGGGGAAGAGACGTCTCCCGGCAGGCTGCTCCAGGCTACCGCGGCCACATTGGAAACCTGTCCGCTTCCCGGTTGCAAAACCGCCTGGAATTCCACAGTGGATGTCACGCCTAACGGGAACTCATCCCACACCACGCGCAGATTTGTGGGATCGCTGTCGTCAACCGTAGCCGCAGGCCCATTAATCACCTGCAACGAACCGGGAACGTATTGCAAGAACTTCGAGAGCGGATCACTCATCACGACATCATAGGCGTTGGCGTCGCTGGTATCGAGATGCCCGACAGTGATGCTAAACGTAATTGTTGTGCCGGGGAAGGCCACCGAGGTGTCCGCCGATTTGGTGATGTACATCGTTGGCTCGACGATGGTTACATCCGTCGCCTGCACGCTCAGGCCGCCCTGCTCGCCGTTATCCCAGTTCAGCACGGCGCTGTTGTTGATGCCCGTGCCGCGCACATTGGCCGCGCTATCCAGCACCACCACGCGGTAGTCAATCGCCAGGGTCTGGTCGCTGGTGATACTGCTATTGGTCACCGTACCCAGGTCGAAGACAATTTCGCGCCCCTGATTGACATCATCGCTGCTGCCCGCGCCGGTGCGCGGCACAGGGTAAACCGCCGGATTACCCGTGGTAGGGTTGGTCGTGTTGGGATTGCAGGCCGCGGCGAAGCCACCCACCAGGTCGGTGGTCAGGGCGTTGGAGGAGGGCGTCACGCTGACGCAATCGAGAAAGGCCAGCCCCTCATCCAGCGTATCGGTGAGCGTGACGCTGGGGATAGAAGTCGCTGCGCCGCTATCGTGCGGCACCGTCCACACCAGGCGGTAGGTGACGATTTCGCCGATAGCCACGTCGTTCCCTGTGGTGAACGTCTGACCGGTGGCCTGCACGCTCTTGCCCAGCGTGCTGCGCAGGTCGGTATCGGTGGCGGTGTTGTCGGTGGTGTCATGGTCTACGCCCACCGATCCATCGTCCTGAATGATGACGGTATTGGCCAGCGTAGCAGCGGTGTAACCGGCGTCGGTACGCACGGCGAAGTTCACGCTGCCGTTATCGCCGGAGTTGAGCGTGCCGATGTCGTAACGGCACACCGTCCCGGCGGGTGTACCGTTCTGGCA